>JAICSB010000148.1 GCA_025937115.1 Pseudonocardiaceae bacterium
AGCGCCTGGAGCACCTGTTCAGAACCGACCGCCAGGCAACTCGCGGCCTGGCAGACCTGCGCGGTGACCCCAACGACGCCGGTCACAGCCCCTCCAACCGCGCGACGACGTCATCGGCCGTAACCGGTCCGATGGCCGCGCCGTCCAGCAGGACCATCGGTGCCAGGCTGCACGTGCCCGGGCAGCGAGTGGTGAGCACGGACAGCTTCCCATCCGCGGTCGTCTCGCCGGGCACCACACCCAGGTGGGCCCGCACAACGGCCACGATGCCCGCGGCACCACTGATGTGGCACGCCGTCCCCGTACACACAACGCAGGTGTGCTCGCCGTACGCCTGAAGGGTGAAATGCGAGTAGAAGGTGGCCACCCCATAGACCTTGCTCAGCGGCACACCCAACGAACCAGCGATGAAAGCCAGCGCGTCAGTGTCAAGGTAACCGAACACCTCCTGCGCCACGTGCAACACCTCGATCACCGCGTCGGCGCGGTGACCAAGCTCGCGCATACGTTCCTCAACGGTCCACCAACGCTCGTCATCATCAGGTGGGAACGGTCTGCGCACCATCCTGCTCCTCGCGTCGATGACCTACGGCAGATGCAATCACCGGGTCGGGCAACCGACAAGGGTCAGGTGGCGTGCCGACGGCGACATTAGGCGGATCGTTCGCCTACGACCAAGCCCGAATTGCGAGTTCCCTGGTGACACCGCAGGTTGTCAATGGCCGAAGGTCCTGGCATGGGGGGGCGTCCGAGCTGTCCGATCACGTTCGCCGTCGAGTCGGACGGTCGCCTGAAGGGCATCCTGCGGTACACGACCGATCCGATCGTGTCACACGAAGTTGTGGGTGACCCCGCCGCCTGCGTGCTCGACGGCCTGACCATCGTGAGGGGTGACCTAGTCAAGGTCTTCGGCTGGTACGACAACGCCCAGCGCACCGTGGATCTCGTGGACATGATTGTCGCACCCTTCCAGACCGTGAGAGCCGACCAGCGCCGGTGGCTCGCGATCTGCACACCGGCGATGCAGGCATGGAAGGGACCTTCGGATCTGGTCACGGCAAGAACCAGAGACGAGTCTGAATTTATGAGGACGATCGTAGTGGGTGGGCTGTCTTCCGAGCGGCACTTCCGGAGTTTTCCTGCGTTCCGACCGCCAAATCCCCGTTGGCATCAGATGGCCGTCCGCCTGGAGCTGTATAGCGGGGACACGCGCTGAGGGGGCTGCTCCATTGAGACCTGGCCGCGTTGAGGGTAGTCCTTATTACCGCGCTTTCAGGAGGTTGGCATGCCGAAGTATGTATACGCGTTCGTCGAGGGCAATAAGGATCTTAAGGATCTTCTCGGCGGTAAGGGCGCGAACCTTGCGGAGATGACGAACATGGGGCTTCCGGTGCCGCCGGGGTTCACGATCACGACCGAGGCATGCCGGGTGTATCTGGAGTCCGGCGTGCAGCCTGCAGAGCTGGCAGGGCAAGTGGTCGAGCACCTGGAGGCATTGCAGACGGCGATGGGTAAGCGCCTCGGTAACGCCGAGGATCCGCTGCTGGTGTCGGTGCGGTCGGGGGCGGCGTTCTCGATGCCGGGGATGATGGAGACCGTCCTCAATGTCGGGCTGAACGACGAGTCCGTGCTCGGCCTGGCTCGCAGCGCTGGTGATGAGCGCTTCGCCTGGGACTCCTACCGGCGCCTGGTTCAGATGTTCGGCAAGACCGTGCTCGGGATCGATGCTGAGCATTTCGATATTGCGTTCGACGCGGTGAAACGTGCGCGGGGCACACCGGATGATCTCGGTTTGGACGCGGCGGATCTGCAGTCGATCGTCGCGTCGTTTAAGGCGGTGGTGCTCAAGCAGGCCGGCCGGGAGTTCCCGCAAGACCCGCGTGAGCAGTTAGAGCTGACCGTTCGCGCGGTATTCGAGTCGTGGAAGTCCCCCCGGGCGATTACCTACCGCCGCCAGGAACGCATCCCCGCTGACCTGGGGACCGCGGTGAGCGTGGTGGCGATGGTGTTCGGCAATCTCGGGGCCGATTCCGGGTCCGGTGTGGCGTTCACCAGGGACCCTGCGACCGGTGAGCGGGGCATCTACGGCGATTACCTGGCCAACGCCCAGGGCGAGGACGTCGTCGCCGGCATCCGCAACACCTTGCCCCTGGCCGAGTTGGAGCGACTCGACCCGGTCTCATACCGCCGCCTGCGCGAGATCATGGTGACGCTGGAGCGGCGTTACCTGGACCTGTGCGATATCGAGTTCACGATCGAACGCGGCACGCTGTGGATGCTGCAGACCCGGGTCGGCAAGCGCACCGCGGCGGCCGCGTTCGTGATCGCCTGCCAGTTCGTTGATGAGGGCCTGATCAACGAAGACGAAGCGCTGCGTCGGGTCACCGGTGCCCAGCTCGCGCAGCTGATGTTCCCCCGCTTTGACCCCGACGCGGCGACGAAGGTTCTCACGGTCGGGATGAACGCCTCCCCCGGTGCGGCCACCGGCGCGGTGGTGTTCGACAGCGCGACCGCGGTGGCCCGCGCAGCGGCAGGACAGCGGGTGATCCTCGTGCGTCGCGAAACCAATCCTGATGACCTGGACGGGATGATCGCCGCGCAGGGCGTGCTGACCAGCCACGGGGGGCGCACCAGCCACGCTGCCGTGGTCGCCCGAGGGATGGGGAAGACGTGCGTGTGTGGCGCCGAGGAACTCGACATCGACGGGGTCGGCCGGCGGCTGATCGGGCCCGGTGGCATCGAGGTGCTGGAGGGCGAGATGCTGTCCATCGACGGCATCTCCGGCGAGGTGTTCCTGGGTGAGGTGGCGGTCGTGGTCTCCCCGGTCGTGGAGTACTTCGAGGGCGCACTGGACTCCGAGGCCCTGAATGCGGGTGAGCTGGTACGCGCGGTTCACCGGCTGATGGGCCATGCCGACGCGCGGCGGCGGCTCGTGGTGCGGGCCAACGCCGACACCGGCGAGGATGCGCAGCGGGCTCGGCGGTTCGGCGCCCAGGGCATCGGCTTGTGCCGTACCGAGCACATGTTCCTTGGCGAGCGCCGCGAGCAGGTCGAGCGGCTGGTCCTGGCCGAGACCGATGCCGAACACGACGCGGCGCTGGCCGAACTGCTGCCCCTGCAGCGGGCGGACTTCATCGACGTGTTCACCGCTATGGACGGGTTGCCAGTGACGATCCGGCTGCTGGACCCACCACTGCACGAATTCCTTCCCGACCTGACCGAACTGTCGGTGCGGGTCGCGCTGGCCCAGCAGTGTGGCCAGCAAAACGAGAAGGACCTGGCGCTGCTCGGAGCGGTGCGCCGGCTCCACGAGGACAACCCGATGTTCGGGCTACGCGGAGTCCGGCTGGGCATCGTCGTCCCCGGATTGTTCGGCATGCAGGTCCGTGCGATCGCCCAAGCAGCCGCCGCAGCGCGCCGCGACGGTGTCCAGGTCCGCCCGGAGATCATGATTCCCCTAGTCGGTGCGGCGCAGGAGCTTCAGGTGGTCACTGAGGAGATTTCAGCGGTTCTCGCCGAGGAGTCCGAACGTACCGGCGTGCAACTCGACGCGATGATCGGCACGATGATCGAGCTCCCGCGCGCCGCAGTCACCGCCGGGCGCATCGCCGAGTCTGCTCAGTTCTTCTCCTTCGGCACCAACGACCTCACCCAGACCACCTGGGGTTTCTCCCGTGACGACGTCGAAGGGGCGTTCTTCGCCCGCTACCTGCAGCGCGGAATCTTCGGGACCTCACCGTTCGAGACGCTCGACACCGAGGGAGTCGGCCGGCTCATCCTCCTCGCCGCCCAGGAAGGCCGCGCTACGCGCCCCGATCTCACACTCGGTGTATGCGGTGAACACGGTGGCGACCCCGACTCCGTCCATTTCTTCCACGACGCAGGACTGGACTACATCTCCTGCTCACCATTCCGGATACCTGTCGCACGCCTCGAAGCCGGCCGTGCCGCCCTCAACCAGCGTTAACGGCTAGTTCGCCCACTGCACACCCTCAGCACACGCATACCCACCGCGCGCTGACCGCCATTTCCGAGTCACCACGCCACCGTGGATCACCACCGCTCCACACGCGCGCAAAGAGAAAATAGGTCCTTTGATGTTCATTCCTTATGTCAGCCCTCGAGACGCTCAACTCTCGTGATCGCCCGGCCGTGGCGGTGCCAATCACTTTGGGAGACGGATCGACAGGCAGTACCGCCAGTTCGGCAAGCAGTTCGATGACCGTGGCTGTGGGGCTGATCGTGATCGCTGCAGAATCCCTCCTCCCAACACGTGTGAGATATGCATCGCGTCATTCCTATCCGGGTTCGTAAGGCTTTCACGGTGCCCAGTCGTAGGCGTCGAGTCTTGTCAGGGTCGGGCGCCGTCGGCCTAGGCAGACTGCCCGCTGATGGGCGAGCTACTTGACGAGCTTGACCGGCGGGGACGACTCCGGGAGGGTACGGCTGGCTCCTGCTGTGTGCGGTGGCGCGCATTTACCGCGTAGTATTCATCGGTGTCCGCCAGCGCCTGCCTCGATTCGCTTACCCCCACGATGCTGCCCAGAGCATCCCGCTCCACCCACACATGTCGGCCCTTAATAACGGTTTCCTCGATCCTCGGGTGCACCCGGCCAAGGGTGCTGTGCTCGGTCTCGTCGTCGGCTTGGGTGCTCATCGACGCCTCCTTGGCACAAGCGGGGTCCGCATCTGGCATCTAGGGTGCTCGATACCAGATGCAGCACGGCAGGGCACGACGTCACACCTGCGGGGACCGAAGGTCCTCCCGTTGGATTCCGCGTCTGAAGGAGGCACTGGTTCGAGCCGAACTAAAGTTTGGAGGAGCGGGAACGCGCCGAGGGCGCCGGCCTCGGCGAGCTGCTGAACAGCAGGAAGAAAGGACCTTGGTCGCTAGGCTCGCAAGTCGAAAGCGATGTCCGCACAGCGGAACCGGCGGTTGGCGCGTGCCGTCTACGAACGGGAGTTGTTCCCTTGCAGGCCGAGTTGGTCACGTTGCAGGAGTGGGGTGCGGGCGGAAGGCGCCCGAGTCGTTCGTACCGAACGGCTCCACCTCGCTCCATGGGCCTCCCTACGGGATCGGGTGTTCATGCGTCTGCCGACCGACGAGATCACCGGCCGAGGCATTCCCCTCCATCCAGGGACGATCACCTCGTTCGGGAGCTCGCGAAACAGGAACTCTGAATCTTTTGAGTGACATAGCGTCCTCGGCATCGTCGGCCTGTTGGGAACGGTATTGGCGGTTAAGGCCGTCACCACGGACCTTCAGCAAGCTCGGTTTCCCAAGGCAGACCGGCTGGGTAGTTGACCGACGTGCTCAGCTGCCAACCCCACGTGTGCATTCTCCGGGTTCCGGCCCGTGAGGCCAGGTGAGCGCCATCTCTTCCAGCTGCTCGATGAGAATCATTGTGATCGCCCAGTTGCGGTACCACTTATGGTCTGCCGGCACCACATGCCACGGCGCAGCCTCGGTGTCACATTTTTCGAGCGCGTCTGAGTACGCCTGCTGGTAATCGTCCCAATAAGCACGCCCGTCCACGTCGGCAGGGTTGTACTTCCAGTGCTTCGTTGGGTCATCAAGCCGTGAAAGCAGACGCCTCTTCTGCTCCTCCTTTGAGATGTGGAGGAAGCATTTCACGATTCTGGTGCCTGAGGCTGCCAGCTTCCCCTCGAAGCGGTTAATGACGCCGTAGCGACATGACCACACCTCGGCCGGCACGAGCTCATGCACCCGAACCACGACCACGTCCTCATAGTGAGAGCAGTCAAAGACGCCGATGATGCCGGGCGGCGGCAGCCGCTGCTTGAACCGCCACAGAAAGTGGTGCTCACGCTCCTCAACCGTCGGCCTCTTAAACGCGTGATATAGCACGCCCATCGGGTAGACGAGGCCCACCACATGGTTGACCGTGCCTTCCTTGCCGGCGGTGTCCATGCCCTGCAGCACGAGTAACAGGCTCCGCCGGCCACCCGAACGCCCCTCGGCGTAAAGCTGCTCTTGCAGGTCGGCCAAGCGCGGTCCAAGGTGACACATCGCCGTCTTGGCGTCCGTCTTGCCCGAACCGGTGAAGCCGGGAGTCACATGCGTGGCTATAGCCCCGAGGTCCACCGGGCCGGTGCGTAGGCGCAGCAGGTCGCTGACTCGGGGCGAGATCGCGGTGTGCCCGGATTCGTCCGAGTGCATCGTCTGCCGATCAGCCACAGACGAAGACTGCCAGGCGCCCTCTAGCGCTGGCAACGACGTTGCGTTGGTGGGGAGTGGGAAGGGCGGGCGATGTGGCGCCTGGGTCAGACGCCGGGAGCAAATTCGGCGAGGACCAACGCTAGCCGCAGACGCGGATCGGTGGGGCATCCCTCGCTGGAGATCGCAGCTGTCGCGGACGTGCCTCACGACTCGGGCGTTAAGCTGCTCATCCGCTATGCATCTTCGGGCGCCACTGGCTGCCAACTGTGATGCTCTGGAAGTCCACGTCTCCAACCGACGCCGTTCCCGGGCGCCCTGCGGCTGGAGTCATGTCAATGCTCTTGCCAGCGCATCCCATCGGCAAGGCGGCTCAGCGGGCCGCCTGCTAGCGCCGGGCCCCGGGACCAGGCCGGGATCGGTGGGGTCGGGCGGCCCTGGTTAAGGGTCAGCCGGCTAGAGACCATAGAGGTGTTCGAACCTCGGGAGGGAGCCATCGTGAACGAGCAGAACATCACCGCCGGGGCAGGAGTGGTAGTCGGCGCCGATGGCACCGAAGCCGCTTTGAGGGCGGTCGCTTGGGCCGCGACCGAGGCTCGGGTGCGCGGTCTGGCATTGCGGATCGTTCATGCTGCTCCGTACGCAGCATCGACGAATGACGCTGGATGCCGCCGGGCCACTGCCATCCTTGGCCGCGCTTACACCGTCGCGCATCAGCTTGAACCGCGCGTCGTGGCGCACACCCAACGGGTCGACGAGCAACCGGTGCGCACTCTCCTGAACGCCGCCAGCAATGCTGATCTACTGGTGGTCGGGATGCGCGGGGAAGGGCCTGGTGAAGTGGTCATCGGGTCTGTCGCACTCGCGGTCAGCGGCGCCGCGTGCTGCCCCGTCACGGTGGTCCGCGGCCAGCGTCACGCAGCCGACCTGACTGGACCGGTACTGCTAGGCGTCGAAGATGTCGGAATCGATGCCCCTGCGGTCACTGCCGCGTTCGCCGACGCGCAGCGGCATCGGAGCCCGTTGATCGTGCTGCACGCCCAGCAAGTTTACCTCCGGGACTGGGACACCGACCGTGACGCCGCGGCGGATGCGCTTGTCAAGCAACTCGCACCTTGGCGCTCCCAGTACCCGCAGGTGCCCGTCGAGGCGCGGGTGGTGCACGGCGAACCGGTCGATGAACTATTGCGGGCAGCCGTCACAGCTCGTCTCGTTGTCGTCGGGACCCATGGCCGTGGCGCACCAGTCCGCTTGCTGCTCGGCTCCACCAGCCGCGCGGTCGTGCGGTACAGCCCGTGCCCGGTCATGGTGGTGCGATGGGACTCCGTCGCAGGTGACGCGCACCCGAGCCGTCCATGAGTGCCGCCC
>JAICSB010000403.1 GCA_025937115.1 Pseudonocardiaceae bacterium
CACCACCGTGCCCTCGGCGACGCCGAACGCCGGGGTGGTCGCGAAGACCGGGTCGTCAGCGGCGACGATCCGCTTGCCTAGCTCGGCGTCCTTGCCGGCACGAACGTCAGCATCGATCGACTGCCGGGCCGCCTTGGACCCAGCCTGGGCAAGCTGATCCACCCGCTGTTTGGCGGCGGTTCGGGTGTCGGCGGTGGTGTAGTCGACGGTGACCGCGCTGCTGTGCAACGCGGCCCGGCCCAGCGCGGCCATCAACAGCTGGTCCTTGGCCCGCTGCCGGTAACCGTTGGCGTCGTAGATCGTTCCCTTGGACGCGGCCTGCGCGCCCCCGACCTCTGTGATCAGCCGGTTCACCTGAGCCTGGTCGACGGTGACGCCAGCCCGCCGAGCGGCGATGTCGAGCAGCTGGTGCCGGATCCGGACGGTGAGGATCTTGCGCGAAATGTCGTCGAGCTGGTGGCCAGCCTCAAGCTGGGCGCGGGCTTGTGGACCCTCCTTGGCCAGCACTGTCAGCAGCTGGCCGTGTACCTGGTCCAGCGGGATTTCGGTGCCGTTGACGAATGCGGCGGCACTGAGCTGGCTAGGGCCAAAACCGCAACCGCCGATCAGCAGCCCCACGGCAGCCACCCCGACGACCCCGAGGGCGGCACGACGGGCGGCGCCGACGGCTCGCAGGACGCTTCGCACAGGCGCAAGCTTCTCACGCAGTGTTCAAGCGCCGGTCAGCTGGGTTGCAGCGCGTCGAGCAGCCGCTGCACCGCGTCGCCGAGCCGCTGTGCGTCGCCTGGGCTGACAGTCAGCGACCTCGACGCGTCGGGCCGGTGTGTGACCGCGATTTGGTACCGCCCGTCTGGGTTGTCACACCAGCGCAGCACCTGCGAACGGTGCAGCTGACCGGACGGGTCCCGCACGTTGGCGCCGATCTGCCCGGCACGCGCGTGCGGCTGGTCCAGGATCGCGGACGCAACGGCGTTGTCGCGCTCGGCTGCGGTCCGCGCGGAGGACGCTGATACCAGCACCGCACCAGCGAACTGCGCGGTACGGCCCGGGCTCGATGCCAGCGTGATCGTCGCCGTGGGGCGGTGTCCTGGAGGATGCGGCGGGAGCCGGTTCACCACCGCCGCGGCCAGTCCCGCCGCTGGGATGATGTCCAAGACCGTCGCGCCAGGTTGATCCGGGTGCTGCAGCGCGCAGACGCCCACCGTGCCGCCCCGAGCCGCGACCACTCGAACCGGCTGTTCGGCCGCCGCATCGGCGAACCACACCGAGTCCAGCCAACTCGCCGGCCGGTTCAGCAGCCGCAGCGCGGCCTCCAGATCGGCGTCCACCCGGCCCGCCCGCAGCAGTCCGAGCCATCTGAGCTCGTCACCCGCCTCGGCGTCGGGACGTCCGAACCGGCGTACCTGAATAGGCGCTGGGTAGCCGTCGAGCTGTAGTTCCGCGGTGAGCACGGCCCACTGCGCGGCGCTGAGCCGCCATCCCAGAGGCGTCACCATCAGCGGTCCTGTTCGGGCGGGTCTGCGCCGATCACCGCAGGGGCCACCTTGCGGCCGTCGGTGAAGATGTCGTCCATCTTCCGCCACCGGCACGCTGACCAGCCATTTCTAGGTTACCTGATCTTCCCGGGCCGTGTATGGGCCGTCCGGGTCTTGGCTTGCGACTCGTCGGCCGTACAGGGAGCCGATCACACCCTTGGTCCGCTCGCTGCTGCTCGGCATCAGGTGCGTGTAGGTCTTGAGCGTGAAGGCGGCGTCGCTGTGTCCCAACCACTCCGCCACGGCCTTGATCGACTCGCCCTGGTCGAGCAACACCGAGGCGAAGAAGTGCCGCAGCTCGTGCATGCCGTTCTCGTAGCGGCCGCACGACACGCCGACCGCTCGAAGCGCAGGCTTCCACCGGTAGGCGTTGAAGTTATTCGCATCGACTACTCCTCCGCGTACCGCGCTCAGGACCAGGCGGTGGCTTTGCTCCGGACCGCCGGGCACGTCCCACGGCAGGGTCACCATGATGGGCGGGTAGCGCCGCAGATGCTCAGCGAACGCGAGCTTGACCGGCTCGGACAGCGGCAGGTCCCGGCTCTTGTGGTACTTGGGTAGCGCGAAGACGTGCTTGCCGCGAACCTTCTTCACTTGCCGTTGCACATGGACGACGCCGCGGAGAAAGTCGACGTCATCCACGGCCAGACCGAAGCACTCGCCTTGTCGTAGACCAAGGCCTGCCCCGAGATCGACAGTCACCGCGAATCGAGGATGAAGTGCATCCTGCACAGCCCACACCTGACGCTCTGGCCACGGGATCACTTTGTGCTTGGCAGGTGTCGGCTTCTTCACCGACTTACTGACGAACGGGCTCTTGGGCACCAGGTCGTCATCAACGGCCGCCGTAAACATCGCGGAGAAGTTGCAGAACAGCGTATGCCGGTAGCGTTCGGACAGCCCCTCGTCTCGCAACCAGCGATCCCAGGAACGGAGCCCGGACGGCTTGAGAGCGCCCAACTCCGTGGTCCCAAAGTACGGGAGGACCCGACGGCGAAACCGCATCTCAAGGTTCTGCCGGGAGGACTCGTCAACATCGAGGCTCGCGAGCCGCTCAGTCGCGAAGTCCCGCAGCCGGACCCTGCCTGCCCGTGGGTCCACATACGTCCCCCGGGCGAGGTCGGCCTCGCGCTGCACCTTCCACTCCTTCGCCGCCTTGAGCTGGCCGTCTGGAAAAGCCCGGGACCGCTCCTCTCCGCTCGGGGTGAGGTACCGAACCTTGTACCGCATCCCGACGCCGTGCCGCGCGGTAGGAATCCGGATCTTGCGCCGCGGGTTCTCCGCGTCCGGGACTTCCCGATACCAGCGGTCCTGTATGTGAGCCATTTGCTCCTCCTGGGCCAGATTGCTTAACAGGGCCGGTCAGGCTGCGGCGTCCTCGTCGAACCATTCGCGAACCTTCACCGGGTCGTACCGCAGGTGCTTGCCGACCTTGCGCACAGGAGGGCCATAGCCCTTAGCACGCCACCCGCGGATCGTCTGCACCGGAATGCCGAGAAACGCCGATACATCCTCAACCGCCCACAAGCGGCTTGCCGGCTTCGTCGCGCTCATCGCTTGCTCCCTTTCACGCAGCTTGATCGGTAGTTGCCGAACAGTTCTCAGGTGATGGCTGGCCAGCGGCGAGTTGTGCGGCGGTGTATTCGGCGTGCCATCGCTGTCGTTCGGCGACGGCACGTAGCAACAGCACCGGCCGGGGTGGGATGTCGGGGTCGGCGGGTGCGGGGCGTTCCCACCGGTAGGGCCCGTCTTGGGGGCCGTGTGTGGGTTGGATGCCGGCTTGTTGGAGGAGTTGCCGAACGAATTCGCCGCGTTCGGCGCGGTGGTCGTCGAGGGTTTTGTTCGACCACTTCCGGGAGACGAGCACCCGGCGCCCGGCGATGCCCAGGTGTTCGGGCTTGTGGGCTTTGCCCTTGCACCGCCCGGGTGTCAACGAGTGCCGGGCGCCGTGGGGTTGGATGCCGTAGAGCAGCCATACCGCACACCGTGGTGAGCAGGGGGTGATGCGGAGTTCGGCGTGGAGGCGGTGGGCGTGGTCGCGGTGGGCGTCGGTGGCGTGCTCGTCGAGGCCGGCGGCGTGTCCTACCGATTTGGTCAAATATTTTGTGAGGTAGCCGACGTGGCGGCCGGCTTCTTCGGTGCCGCCGAGGATGCCTTTGACGTGGACTTGTTGCCCGAAGCGGACGACGTGGGCGGGTTCGGTGAGGTCCTCGCAGGCCTGGTCGAAGGTCGGTAATGGGGTGCCGGTGTCGGGGTCGGTGAAGGCTTTGGTGCGGGTGTCCCAGACCGGCAGCCGCTCACCCTGGTATTGGAGTTGGTTGTGGGCCGGCC
>JAICSB010000564.1 GCA_025937115.1 Pseudonocardiaceae bacterium
GGGGCCAGTCCACCCGCGGTTGCCGGACAGTATGCCCTGATCGTGCTCCGCGTCCGGCACCCGTCAGTCGACCGCGTCCTGGTCACCAACACGCTGCCCGCCGGCCTGTAACCCCTGACTGCGCTTAGACCTCGTCTTTGGGTCGGCGGTCGACGAAGAAGCGCGGCTGTTGCTCATCGCCATCGCCGAGCATCTCGACGTCGAGCTGTTGTTCGTGGAGGTCGTAGACCACGCTGACGGCCAGGAACACCTTGGCGCCGACGGGGGTGTCGAGCACCGTGTCATCCTCGGCCGGGCGCGCCGCGATGGACAGCGCCATGCCCTCTGACCGGCTGGTTTGGCTCTGCGGCACGATCCGCAGACCGGCCCCCTCCGGCATGTTGTTCTTGGTCACCAGCGAGTTGATGGCTTGGGCAGCGGCGTCGGTCACTTTCAGCATGTCGTTACCGTAAACGTCACGACCTGCCACGCGTAAGCGGGAGGCGGTTGCTCAGCCCTCGGTGGGCGCCTTGCGTGCAGTCAGCGCCTCGACGGTGTGTTCCCGCACCGGGCGCAGCTCGAACTCTCCGAACTGGCCGCGACGTACCGCCACGGCACTCATCGGCAGGGGTCGGCTCTGCCGATTGCGGGGAGTGAGGGTCATTCCGGCCCGCGGTCGGCGGTCGGAGACGGGCGTGCGCATGTGGTCCTTCTTCGTTCTGGTTGTGCGGCGGGCCGCCAGCCGGGACGGAAGCGCGCGCTGTGCCTGCACAGCGGACTAACCCGCATGCTAGGGGCGCTCCCCGGCGATCGACGGAAGTTCTTATTCAGACGACCAGCCAGCATGGTCCTGCCCCCGGGCTCTCGTCCGCAGTGCAGAGTACTCCACGCTGTCAACGGGGGCATACCTGCTATCGGATGGCTCTACAAGGATGGCAGCAGCGGCCCCGATCGGGGCATCGTGGAGGTTAGCCGCAGGCCGACGAAGCGTTCGCCGCCTGACCATGCGATCATCGGGCATGGGTAGTCTCGCGACGGTAACGGTGGCAGCCGGGCACGATTCCGCCAGTGCTAGGGAGGCTCCGGTGACCTTCGGCAGTAACTTCTCTTGGGACGCTCGTCAGGTATGGCAGTGAACGTCCCCCCAGGTGGTGAGACGCAAACGGGCGAGAGGCCGGCCACCGCGACGGCGGCCCGTCGGGCGCCGCACGTGACCAAGATGTTTACCTGGGCGGGTGCCGATTGCCTGCGGCTTGAGGGTGCGCGGGTCGTGCTCGGCGAGCGTGGCTTGCGGGCTATGGGGTCTGTGGTCAGCGCCGCGCAGGACGGCGTCGAGGCCTACACCGCGTCGTACTCACTGACTACCGACGAGGCTGGTGTCGTCCAGCGGCTGACCGTCCGGATCGCTCGGGCCACCGGCGAGCGACATGTCATCCTCACTCGCTCGGAGGAGGGTATCTGGCTGGTCGACCACGGCCAGGGCGCGGAGCGGACCAATTTCGGAGGTGCGCTGGACGTCGATCTGGCGTTGAGTCCATTGTTCAACGCGCTGCCGACCCGCCGGTTGGGCCTGCACCGCGACGCTGCACTGCACGACCTGCCGGTGGTGTTCGTCGCGTTGCCCAGCCTGGACGTGTACCGGGTTTCCCAGACCTACCGCACGGTGTCGCTGGGTGATCCCGGGGTGGTCAGCGTCAGCAGCGACGCGTGGGACGTGGAAATCACCGTAGATGCCGACGGCATGGTGCTGGAGTACCCAGGATTGGCATCCCGGGTCTGAAGGCGGTGGTCAACCGGCGGCGATCCGGGCGCCGGCGGCGAGTATCGCCTGCTCACCGCCGCGCACCGCGGCCACCTGGATCCCGGCGGGCAGTCCGGTCATCTCCGGGGCGGGTACCGACACCGCCGGCCAGCTCAACAGGTTGAACGGCAGCGTCAGCGACAGCAGGGCGGGTACTACCTCGACCCGAGCGCCGTCCGGGGCGTCCACCTGCCGTTCCCCGATGGGGGTGGCGCGCAACGGGGTGGTCGCCAGCAGCAGCACATCGACCCCTTCGGCGAGCATCCGGGCGGTCAGCTCAGCGGCGAGCCGGCGGCGGGTGCGCTGCGCGGTGACGTAGTCGGCGGCGGTGTGCGCGCCGGCGGCCTGTAGCCGCGCCGCGGTGACGGGCTGGTAATCGCCGGGGCGCTGCGCCAGCCAATCCCGGTGGGTGGTGTGCGCCTCCGCGCCGACAATCACCTGGTAGGTGGCGGCGAGTTCGTCGATACCGGGCAGGGATACTTCGCGGACCGTAGCCCCGGAGCAGCTCAACGTGGCGGCGGCCCGGTCGACCGCGGCGGCGATCTCCGGGTCGTGGACCCGCCAGTACGGGTCGGCCGGGCGACCGACCACGGTGCCCTCGATCGGCGCCGACGGGTCGATCCCGCGTCCGGTCAGCGCGCTGAAGGCCACCGCGACTGTCTCGATGTCAGCGCCGAGCAGCCCGATGTGGTCGAGGGTTTCCGACAGCGGGAACACCCCGGTGGTGGGTAGCGCGCCGCGTGCCGGCTTGAGCCCGACCACCCCGCACAGCGCGGCCGGGGTGCGCGCCGAGCAGCCGGTATCGGTGCCCACCGCCAGCGGCACCAGTCCAGCGGCCACCGCTGCCGCTGACCCGCTGTAGGAACCACCGGTGATCTTTCGCGGATCATGCGGGTTCCGGCACGGGCCCTCAACCGAGACGTCCCCA
>JAICSB010000135.1 GCA_025937115.1 Pseudonocardiaceae bacterium
CAGCAAGCCGAGCGCTTTATTTACGAGAAGCTGGAGAAACTGCCACCGCCGGTGGCTGCGCGCATCGAGCCGCTGGTAGTGGCGGCGAGGCAACAGCCGCTGGCCGCTGCGGCGGTCGCGGTGGTGGTGTTGTTTGTACTGCGGCGCCTGCTCCGTAGGAAGAGCTGAGGCCCTTGCGCTCAGCGGCCCCACGACCTGCCATGATCGTCGAAAATGACTGACGGCAGTGCGATCCTGCATGGTCACCGCTCACTATTGACGATCTTGAGAACGCGGGCAAGGTGCGACCAGGGCAACAGCATCTGATGGCCTGGTGGGGCCGCGCGCTCCGCGGAGAAATGTGCCACACCAGCACCACGAGGCCCAGCGGTAACTATCTCGGGTCAGCCTCCTGCGCGGTCTGTGATCGTTTCAGCTGCGAATCATGGTCGTGAACTGAACCGAGCGCTCCCCTCATCCGAACGTCAGGTAGGTAAGAGCCGGTTGCGATCACTGCGGTTGCCACCGGATGCCGAATGGACGGAGTACAGAAATGCACCAGTTCCAATGCGGGCACGAGGAGTGCGGAAGCGAGTACACCGCGGCCAACAAGGCTGACCTGATGGCCCAGGTAGCCGAACACCTGAAGGAAGCACACAACGTCGACAAGGCGACCCAGACCCTGATGGGGTACCTCGAGTCGACGTGCGTGACGGTTAAGCCGTAAGGCCGCCGCTCACCGCGGTGAGCGCCCGGTGTCGGTCTCGTTGGTGCCTCCCGCGCTAGAGGCCGACGCATGGGGCGCCGACGCGGGTGCGCGCTGGGATTACCCGCTGATGGCGCGCACCACGCTGATCACGCCCAGTACGGTCATCACGAGCGCGGCGACGCGGGCGATCCACGCCAACGGGATCCAGCGCAGCAACTGCCGCCCGCCCAGGACCGCCAGGCCCCCGACCGCCCACAAGCCCAGCACCGCACCGAGCCCGACGCTGACCGGATCGTGGTACCTGGCGGCCAGGTTGGCGGTGACGATCTGGGTGAGATCGCCGAACTCCGCAACGAACAGCACCCCGAAGCTCGTAGCCGCGGCTTTCCAGAACCCGGACGGCCGGACGACGCGCTGGCTGCGGGCCCGGGTCAGCACGGCCGCGGTATCGGGTGGCGTCGGCTCACCGTCATCTGGCACCTGCTCATCCCGTGTCGGTGCACTCCCCGACGTCGGCGGATCCGCATGATCCACGCCGCCGCGACGTAGCATCAGCACGGCCCCGGCCAGGAACAGCACCGCCACGATGGCCTCAACGATCCGGTGTGGCGCCAGACTCAAGGCGCTGCCAGCGGCCACCGCGATGATCACATGTACGGCGAACGCCGCCGCCACCCCGACGAAGACGAAACCCGGCCGGTACCGGGTGCCCAGCACCAGACTCGCCAGCGCGGTCTTATCGGGCAGCTCGGCCACGAACACGATGCCGAACACCGCGGCCAGCAGAGTCAAACTCACCGTCGCGGTTCCTCTCGTCGTTGCCTGCGCCAACTCCAGCCCATGCGCACACCGCGGTGGTGTGCCCGGTTAGCCAACAGCCTATTCGTCGACGGGACGGCGTCCCACGATCGTCCGCCCGGCCACGCCAGGCATGGGTGGGAGCGCCAGAACATTCCCAAAGCCCGCGGCTGTCAGCATCGCCGCGGCATGCTCCGGTGACAGGTCTTGGCTGCCGTAGAGAAGGCTCACGAGCCGCAGGACCGCGGGCTGGATCTCCGCCCCCTCGACCGCCAGCGACCCGAGCACCGCCCAGCCGCCCGGACGCAGGGCGGTGCTCGGTGCAGGCCTCGCGCGGCCACGTCGGCGGCCATGAACAAGACCGGAACCCACGCGAGGTCATAGCAGCGCTCGTCGGTCAGGTCCTGCACCCGCTCGGGGCGCAGCTCGATCTGGTCCCCGAGCCCAGCCTCGGCTACGTTGCGGCGGGCGAGCGTGAGTGCGGTCTCGAACGGGTCGATACCGACGACCTGAAGGTTTGGGAAGCGGCGGCACATCTCGATCGAAAGCCGCCCGACGCCTGAGCCGACGTCGAGGAACCTTGCCGTAGGTTCTCTGAGCCGCTCCGGCAAGCCCTCCAGATGGGGAAACAGCAGCTCGACCCAAGGCACAACCATTTGCGCCGAGTGCAGGCCCTGCGCCTCGAGTAGCTTCGGATCCGGGTAGCTCCAGCCGTCCAGTGCGATGGTGCCGCGTGTGGCGCGCTCGACGAGATCCGCGGTCTGCAGACGGGTGGAACGAAGATCTGCGCTGAGCGTTTCCTTCGCCCGGCCCCTGGTAACAGCGTCAAGCCCGGGCGAAGCGACGAAGCCCTGCTCGTCAACGCTTCCGAATCCGAGTGCGACCAGGACGTCCAGGACGCCGTTGACCAGATCCTCAGGGATCCCCGTGCGCTGGCTGATCTGCCCCGCTGTGCTGGGTTTCGAGGCTTCGTCCAGGACTCCTGCTTCGAGGGCGAAACTCAACGCCGCGAAGACCCACACGGACGTGCTCAACTCCAGGATGCGTTGCCGCACCTCCTGCGCATGCCCCATCACCATATTCCTACGCGCTCCTATTCCCGAACTCCACAGCAGAGCTCTTCCAGATCAGCGAAACAGCGCTGCCGTGGAGTTCGGGAGGCGCAGAGCGCTCAACTAGGTGGCGAGGTGGCGGCTGAAAAAATTGAAGATGCACTTCCAGCCGTCGACGGCGGCTTCGGGTCGGTAGTTCGGCCGGTCCACCGCCATGAATGCGTGTCCGGTGCCGTCATAGGTGTGGAATTCGTGCGGCTTGCCGAGCCGGTGCAGCTCCGCGCTGAGCGCAGCGGACTCCTGCGGTGACGGGTGGGAGTCCTCGGCGCCGAAGAGGCCCAGCAGCGGGCAGGACAGCTGCGGTGCCAACCCGATGATGGGCTTCATCGCGCTCGGCATGCCGGGCGGAGGCTCGTTGACGACGAACGCGCCGTAGCAGTCCACGGCGGCGTCGAAGGTCAGGCTGCAGGCCGCCAGGAAAGCTTGCCGTCCACCGGAACAGTGCCCGATCACCCCGATCTTGCCGTTGGACGTCGCCAGCGAATTGAGGTATTTCACCGCCGCCTCGACATCCCCGACCAGCCGCTCGTCCGGCACTCCGCCGGCTGCCCGGACGGCCGCCGAGGCGTCGGCTGGGCTCGCGCCGGGGGCTTCGCGGTAGTGCAGGTTCGGGCACAGCGCGGCGTAGCCGGCGGCCGCAAAGGCGCGAACCATTCCCTTGGTCGCGGAGTCGTAGCCGGGCATGTGGTGGATCACCACAATGCCGCCATGCGGCGTGGGGCCCAACGGGTGGCCGAGATGGGCCTCGATCTCATCTCCGCCGTGGCCGGTGATCCGGATCGTCTCGGCGGTCATGGCGTCGGACATAGCGACTTCCCTTCCGTGGACTGGGCGCGCCGCCAGGCTCACAGCCGCTGCGCCAACTGCTCGAATAGCGGTATCGCGGCGATGAGCCGATGTTGCTCGGCCGGGCTGAACTCGGCCACCGCACGGGCCATCCGCTGGGTGTTCACATCCCGGCGAACATAGGCTTATCAACCTGAGTGTACGAGTTGACCTAGATTCGCCGGAGATGGCAGCGATGGCTGAGCTTCTCGTGGTTGTGGACATGCAGAACGGGTTCCTCCGGGAGGGCAACCTGGCCAGCGACCGGTGCCTGGCCGTGCTCCCGGCGGTGCGCCGGGAGGTAGACGACGCGCTAGCCGCTGGCCGGCGGGTGCTGTTCACGGCCGATACCCACGAGATCGACGACGCGGAGTTCGCCGTGTTCCCCGAGCACTGCGTCCGTGGTACCCGCGAGGCCGATCTGGTCGACGAGCTGCTCCCGCTGCTAGCCCGAGACGATGTCCTGTTATTGCGCAAGCGGCGGTACTCGGCGCTGTTCGAGACCGAGATGGCGGGTCACCTGCACCGTTTCGGTATCGACTCAGTGCGGATCTGTGGGGTATGCACCGATATCTGCGTGCTGCACACCACGGCTGACCTGCGCAACCGGGACTTTCCGGTGACCGTGGCTGTCCAGGCCACCGGTACCTTCGACGGTCCGGGGCACCCGGCGGATGCGGTGCAGAAGTTCGCCGTCGGGCACCTGCGGCGAGTGCTGGGAGCAAGCCTCGATTACGGCTAGGCCACTGCTCGGCTGGCCTTCGTGGGCCCTGGATGTTGCTGCGTTAGGGTGGCAGCCCCAACAGCGATCGGGAGCTCGGAGGGTGCGACGTGGAGGTAGGCCGCCAGCCAGCGGAACTCTCGAAGGAGCAACGCGAGCAGCTTCATCGAGCCCACCAACACTTGCGCAATACCTCGCATGCGTTGGAAGCGCTCACAGTGGTCGAGCCGGTCCGCGGCCGGTGGGTTGCCGCCCCCGCGCCTGCGGAGGCTCTCGAGGCGGCGCAGAATGACCTCCATAACGCGTGCCGCGAATTCTGGCGCGTTCATCGGGAACTGCTGCGTTGCGATCTCCCCGCCGGCGCTCTCGATGAATAGGAAACCCCTTGTTCATTCGCCGTGCAACCTCTTGTTCACTCCGGCCGGACGATTTTCCTGGCCTGCCGAGATTTTCGTTCTCCAGCAACAATGATGCACGTCAACGTGATATTAATTCATGCGTCAAGGCTTGCCTGCGCGGCCCGCGTCGACGGGTCGACGAGGAGGAATCATGATCGAACCGGAGCGCATCGCGTCCGATCCGCCAGAGCTGGACCGTTCCGATGATCCCAGCGGCGGGGCTGCTGCCTGGGCGCTGCTGGCAGTCAGTGCGACCCTGGTCTTCGGTAGCCTTTCCGCAGTGATCTGGGCGTGGTGATTGAATCGTTTCCTACCAGGGTCCGGCCACCCACTGTACCGTCAGAAGGATGGCGGTAAGCAGAATCGCACCCACCGCCAGCAGGGCCCAGGCCGCCGAACCACCTCGGGGATGATCCGGGTAGCCCAGCTCTGGCAGGTCGGACCGCAGGGGCTCTCGTTCGATCATTACACCTCCTTGTCGGCTTCTTCAGATGGGCCCGGCGCACCCGCCCGGCCCGCAGACGCTATACCCGCGGCAGCCTTGAGACGACAACTGCTGCGCGCAACACTGAAGTGCGCTGGCCAAGCAGCCGTCTGGGTGAAGGGTGATCGCGCTTTGTGTGCGTTGGGCGACATCCCAGAGGCTGTTCCCTACTCGTCTTGCCGCTAGCTCTCAAGATCGCCGAAAGTGAGCGGTAACCGCGCAAAATCGCACTGCCATCACTCAGTTCCGGCGATCATGGCACGTGCCAACCCTCGCCGCCATCGCGAAGGGACCTGATCACTTCGCAGGCGATGCGGCAGGTAGGTCGGAGTTGAAGGTGCTGACCACCGCCTTCCACGACCCGTCGGCCTGCTTCTTTCAGACGTCGAAGAACTTTCCCTTGTCGATCGGGGGATTGGCGAACGCGTAGGTTCCTATGGCGTAGGCCAGGTCGCCGGAGCGGGACACTTCTACCTTGCTGGTCTCTGCAGAGAAGGTCGCCCCAGCCGGAACAGACGCGAATGCCTGCATCCAGGTCTGCCGAATCTGCTCTTTGGTCTGGGCGATCGGAGCGTTGGGCGCCAGCAGGACCGCTCCGTCGCCGTAGTAGGACATGGTGGCGTCGATCTGCCTGGCCCCGAGGTCCTTGATCCAGGCCGTTTCTTCTTGGCGGATTGTCGCCGCCGCCTCGGCGGTAGAGTCAGCCGGAGCGGTGGAACAGGCCAGCACTGACGCGGTCAAGCCGGTGCAGCTGATCGTCAATGCGATGAGGCGCCATGCGCGTTGCTTCGCCATTGTCTCGTCTCCATTCCAATCTGAGCCTCGGCGTCGGAGCTGAGGTCGGGCCCTGGCTCCCACGGCTACCGACCATAAAGGTACGAGCGGCGCGGCGCGGCGATACGAGTAATCGACTACTCGAATCAGCTGCGTCGCGTATGATCGCGTGACCGATTAGGCGGAAAGACCGGGGCAAGACAATCGCGTCCGGCGGTGTGGCAGTGCTACGCATAGCCGGGGTTTAGTGGCCGTGGAGCAATCCACGACGCATCGCTGCGCATCAGGGAGTTGACCGATCCGGGCCGACACCAGCTCCACCAACCCTGGGGACAGCGTCGGCTGCCCCGACCACCGCCATACCCCAGCGACCTGCTCCACCGGCTGGCCTCCAGCTCACTGTCGACCAGCTGCCGCAGATACAGTGCATGGCCCTGGGTGATGGACCACACCCGGCGCGCGGCGGCGGCGTCCACCGGACCGCTGAGCCGGGCCCCCACCAGGACGGCTGTTTCATCCTGGGACAGCGGCTGTAGCTCCAGCCGCGTCAGGTGCCCGTCTTTCCACAGCGCGGTCACGGCGTCCGGCGCGGTCTCCCCGGTCCGCAATGTCAGCACCAGTGTCGCCGTCCGGCGCAGCGCCAGCCGGTGGACCAAAGTCGCAGACAGATCATCCAGCAGGTGCGCGTCGTCCACGCCGACGATCACCGCGGCCTTTTCGGCACCAGCCAACAGCGCGTCGCTGGCTTGGCGAACCAACCGAGCCGGATCCGGGCCGACCACACCCAGCGTCGCCGCGAATGCGCCCAACGGGAGCGTCCGCGCCGAGGCAGTGGCCACCGCCCACCGGGTCAGCACGCCTCGCCGCTGCGCTGCCGCCAGCGCCTCCCGGGCTAATCGGGTCTTGCCTACCCCAGGGGCCCCGGCCAGCACGATCCCGGCGGGCCCATTCCGGCGACAGATCAGCCCGCTGATCACACTCAGCTCCTCGGCCCGCCCGGTCAGCGGCCACGTCGGGGCCATCCCCAGAGGGTAGAGACCACTACCAGCAGCCGGTAGAGCTCATCGTTAGGTCAGGCCACTGCTTCGCGGGACGCTGCAGCCCGGCTAACGGTCCGCGCCGTCGTGTCCGGCCTGCCGGAGCGCACGGCGGGCGCGCACAATGGGCAGCGGGTCCAGCGGGTGGCGGGCCAGGTGTCGCACGATGGCACGGGGCACGGTGCGAGTGAAAAAGACGCCCACGTCAATCGACTCGCGCACCGCGCGCACGTGTTCGCGAGGTATCCGGGAGCGGATGAATCCCTGGCTCAAATCGTTGAGATCCGCCCGCCGGAAGGCCTCGGCGAGATCGGCATGGCGGCCGCGGTAGGCGGTCAGGTGATGATGCTTGGCGACGATTACCGAAAGCTCGTCAGCCCAGCGGCCGCGTCCGGTGCGCTGCAGCCAGGATTCCATGGTGCGGATCGAAGGTCCCAGATAGTTCAGCGAGCTGAATACATCGATGTCGTGGAAAGCTGCCGCGATAGCCAGCTTATCGTCGCGGTGATCCTGGTCAGGCACGAGTACGCGAGCCATATTGAAGACGCGGTAGGCGTGGCCGCGGTAGCTGCTCCAGCTGCGCTCATCACCCCGGGCGTGGTCACGATGGGCTTCGAGGATCTCCTCGATCAGGGGGTGGGTTTGCAGGAGGTCGAGGTGCCCTCCTGTTGTCTGGGGTTCGCTCATGTGAAAGCTCCTGTGCGTCCAGTAGTGATTGGTGGTTGATCAGATGAGTGGTTGACGACTGATTCGTAAGCTCGTCGTCGCTTGCCGGTGTGAGTCCGGTCCGGGTAACCGCCAGGGGGCCCGGTAGCAGGCTGGCGGTCTTGTCTGGAAACGGGCGGGGTCGAAGCCCAGCGTCGAGCGTCCAGATCTTGGGGGCGTGCAACCGAACGGTCCGTAACGTGAAGTGAAGCCTGCCGCGTCGTTACCTCACCTGCCCGGTTTCGGGTGGGGCGAGGGAGTGCCGAGCCCGGAGGAGAAGGGCGAAGGCCGTGGAAGCGGTGAAGAGCCTGGAAGCGCAGCCGTGAAGGACTCCCCGGCGTAAGGGGCGCGGAACGTTCGGATAGTGGCGGCGGGAACTGGAGAGGCCCTCCCCGGCCCAGCCGACTGCGCGCAGCGGCGGGAGCGTGGCGACCTATA
>JAICSB010000163.1 GCA_025937115.1 Pseudonocardiaceae bacterium
TAAGGGGGGTCTTGTGATGATGATTGGCATGCCCGCCATGCCGCCGCCGGTGCTCGCCGAGCGGCGCAAGACCCGACAGCTGCAGGTCGGTACCGTGGGAGTGGGCAGCGAGCACCAGATATCCGTGCAATCGATGACCACCACGCTCACCGCTGACGTCAATGCCACCCTTCAGCAGATCGCCGAGCTCACTGCGGCGGGCTGCGACATCGTCCGGGTGGCCGTGCCCAGTGCCGACGACGCCGACGCGCTGCCGGCCATCGCGCGCAAGTCACGGATCCCGGTGATCGCCGATATCCACTTCCAGCCCAAGTACGTCTTCGCCGCCATCGACGCGGGGTGCGCCGCTGTGCGGGTCAACCCCGGCAACATCAAGAAATTCGACGACCGGGTGGCCGAGATCGCCAAGGCCGCCAAGGACGCGGGTATTCCGATCCGGATCGGCGTCAACGCGGGATCGCTAGACCCCAAGATCCTGGCCAAGTACGGCAAGGCGACCCCGGAAGCATTGGTCGAATCCGCGTTGTGGGAGGCGAGCCTGTTCGCCGAACACGACTTTCACGACATCAAGATCTCGGTGAAGCACCACGATCCGGTGATCATGGTGCGCGCTTACGAGCAACTCGCAGCGCAGTGTGATTACCCGTTGCACCTCGGGGTCACCGAGGCCGGCCCGGCGTTTCAGGGCACCATCAAGTCGGCCACCGCGTTCGGGGCGTTGCTCAGCCAGGGCATCGGGGACACCATCCGGGTCTCGCTGTCCGCGCCGCCGGTCGAGGAGGTCAAGGTCGGCCTGCAGATCCTCGAGTCGCTGAACCTGCGGACTCGGCGGCTGGAAATCGTGTCCTGCCCGTCTTGCGGCCGAGCCCAGGTCGATGTCTACAAGCTCGCCGAGGAGGTCACTGCGGGTCTGGAAGGCATGGAAGTGCCGCTGCGGGTGGCCGTGATGGGCTGTGTGGTCAACGGACCCGGCGAGGCCCGCGAGGCCGACCTCGGAGTGGCCTCGGGCAACGGCAAGGGACAGATCTTCGTCCGTGGCAAGGTGATCAAGACTGTGCCCGAGGCGCAGATCGTCGAGACCCTCATCGAGGAGGCCTTCCGCCTGGCGGAGGGTTCTCAGTGAGCGCGTTCAGTGGAAGTCATCCGCCGTTCTGGCACTCTAGGTGGTGTGCTCAAGTACGCGGCTGCGCGGCTGCTGGATGACCGTGACGTGCGTAGCGTCCGTGCGGCGCTGGCTATTGACCCGGTGATGTCCTGCATGGTGGCTGCCCGGCTCGAAAACGGCGGCCTAGATCCATGGCGGCTCGGCGGGGAGCTGTGGGGTTTCGCCGATGGTCCGCAAGGTGGGCTGGACGGGCTGTGCTTTTTTGGTGCCAACCTCGTGCCGCTGTGCGGGGGACCGTCGGCGATCCGGGCATTCGCAGACCGAGCGGCGCGACGGGCCAGGTGCTGCTCGTCGCTGGTGGGACCGGTCGATCAGGTGCTCGGGCTGTGGTCGGAGCTGGGTGAGAGCTGGGGACCAGCCCGCGAGGAGCGTCTGAACCAGCCGCTGCTGGTGCTCGCCGAGCAACCATGGGTGCCCGCGGACCCGCTGGTGCGGCCGGTGCGTTCCGACGAGTTGGAAAGCTACCTGCCGGCTGCAGTGGCGATGTTCACCGAGGAGGTCGGGGTCGATCCTCGACTGCCCGACGGCGGGGCCGGTTACCGGTCCAGGGTGATGGAGTTGATCGCGGCGGGGCGGGCATTCGCCCGGTTCGAGGCCGGTGAGGTGGTGTTCAAGGCTGAGATCGGCGCGATGTCGGCTACGGTGGGTCAGATCCAGGGGGTGTGGGTGCACCCGGATTGGCGTGGACATGGACTGGCGGCGGGTGCGACCGCGGCCGTGGTGGCCCGACTACAGCAGATGGGCCGGATCGCCAGCCTGTACGTCAACGCCTACAACCAGCCGGCCCGCGCTGCGTACCGCCGGGTCGGTTTCACCCAGGTGGGATGTTTCGCAACGGTGCTCTTCTGAACAGTCAAGAGGCATACTCGCGCCCGTGTCCCGACTACGTTTGGTAGCCGTACTGCTGGTGGCCCTGATGGCGGTCCTGCTGGCTGGCTGCGGTCTGTTCGGGTCGGACCCGCGCGACGCGGCGGCTGCGTTTCTCGACGCCGTATCGAGAGGTGACACTGCTGGTGCCGGGCGGCTCACCGACGATCCGGTCGCCGCCACTGAGCTGGTCAGGCAACTCCGCGAGGAGCTGAAACCCGAGCACGTGCAGCTCACTGTGGACGAGGTCCGTTCCGGCGACCGTATCGCGTCGGCATCGTTCGCCGCGGTCTGGGACCTGGGTAGGGGCCGGCAGTGGCGCTACCAAGGCGCCTTCGAATTGGTGCCTGCGGCCACCAGCGACGGTTGGCTGGTGCGATGGGCTCCAGAGGTGCTGCACCCGCGCCTGGGTGCACATCAGCTCGTGACGCTACGCGACATACCAGCCGAACCGGCCCCGGTGGTCGACCGCGCCGGGACACCCTTGCTTACCTCGCAAACCGTGGTCACCGTCGCGCTGGACCGCAGCGCGATCCCGGACCTGGCCGCAGCGGCTGCCCAGCTGGCAACCGCGCTGGGACGTTTCGATCCCCAGATCACCCAGCAGTCGATCATCGCGGCAGCCAACGCGGCCCCGGCGGGACAACCCAGCGCGGTGGCAATGCTGCGCGAGTCGGACTACGTAACGGTGCGGGATCAGATCGACGACCTGCCCGGTGTGAGCTTTCCCACCCAGCAGCGGCTGCTCGGGCCGGACCGGGACTTCGCCTCCCAGCTGCTGCCGGGCCTGCGCAAAGTAGTCGAGCAGCAGCTCGGCAACGCCGCCGGTTGGCGCATCGTGACGGTGAACGCGATGGGGCAGGAGGTCGAAACCCTCGCCGCCGAGCAGCCACGTCCGGTGCCGACGCTGACCACCACGGTCGACCGCGGCGTGCAGGTCGCCGCCGAACACGCTGTCGACGCGGTGCCCAACCCGGCGATGATCGTGGCGGTCCAGCCGTCCACGGGGGAGATTCTGGGCGTCGCGCAGAACAGTGCGGCCGACGCGCAAGGCGCGCTGTCTCTGACCGGGCGGTTCCCGCCGGGGTCCACCTTCAAGGTTGTCACCGCATCGGCGGCGTTGCAGTCCAAGCAGGTCACGCCGAACTCGCCAGTGGCCTGTCCGGCGACCACGATTGTCGGGGAGCGGGTCGTGCCCAATGATCACCTCCTCGACCTGGGCACGGTGCCACTGCACACCGCCTTCGCTAACTCGTGCAACACCACGTTTGCCCAGCTAGCGGCTCGGCTGGGAACTGGCGCGTTGACCGATGCGGCGCACCAGATGGGCATCGGGATGAACTACGACATTGCCGGCGCCACTACCGTCACCGGTCAGGTTCCCCCTGCGGAGTCGATGGTGCGGCGCGCGGAGAATGGATTCGGGCAGGGTCGGGTGCTCGCCAGTCCGTTCGGGATGGCGCTGGTGGCTGCGACGATCGATGCCGGTGGCCGGCTCCCCACCCCCATCCTGGTCAGGGGAATTCCGACCCAGACGGCACTCGGACCGGTACCGCCGGTGCCACGCGATGTCGCCGACGCGGTGCGGGCGATGACGCGCGAAGCGGTGACCACAGGCACAGCGAAATTCTTGGCCGACCAAGGCCAGCTGTTCGGGACGACCGGGACCGCGGAGGACGGCCCTACCGGCGCGGATGGCTGGTTCGTCGGTTTCCGCGGTGACGTCGCATTCGCCACTCTCGTCGTCGGCGCCGGCTCAACCGCTCCAGCGTTGGACGTCTCCGGGCGCTTCCTGTCCGCACTCGGTGTGCAGTGACCGGCATAGAGTAGGCAACATGCCCGTGCGAACCCCGTTGCGTCCAGGCCGTCAGACACCGATGCGTCCGGTCCCGCCGACGATCCGGCGACCGGCCTATGTCGGCAAAACTGGACCCGGTCCGTGCACCGAACCGTTGATCCAACCGCCCGAGATGATCGAAGCGATGCGGGAGGCGGGACGGATCGCAGCTCAGGCGCTCGCCGAGGGCGGCCGGACGGTGCGGCCGGGCGTGACCACCGATGAGGTCGATCGGGTAGTACACGAGTTCCTGGTCGACCACGGGGCGTATCCCTCGACCCTAGGTTACAAGAGCTTTCCCAAGTCCTGCTGCACATCGCTGAACGAGGTGATCTGCCACGGCATCCCGGACTCGACCGTGATCGAGGACGGCGACATCGTCAACATCGACGTCACCGCGTTCATCGGCGGTGTCCACGGCGATACCAACGCCACCTTCCTCGCCGGTGCGGTCAGCGAGGAGGACCGGCTCCTAGTCGAGCGGACCCACGAAGCGATGATGCGCGGCATCCGCGCGGTACGACCGGGCCGGGCGCTCAACGTGATCGGCCGGGTCATCGAGGCCTACGCCAGGCGCTTCGGCTACGGAGTGGTTCGCGACTTCACCGGCCACGGCATCGGCCGCTCCTTCCACGGCAAGCTCGTCGTGTTGCACTACGACGAGCCCTCCGTGGACACCGTCTTAGAGCAGGGAATGACCTTCACCATCGAACCGATGATCACGCTCGGCACGATCGACTACGACGTGTGGCCAGACGGTTGGACGGTGACGACCAAGGACAAGACGCGCACCGCGCAGTTCGAGCACACTCTCGTCGTCACCGCGGACGGGGCGGAGATCTTGACCTTGCTGTAATCATGCCTAGAATCGTGCGTGGAGCGCTGCTGGTCGCAGGTACCACCTCGGACGCGGGCAAGAGTGTGCTGGTGGCCGGGATCTGCCGGTGGCTGGCCCGTCGTGGGATATCGGTGGCGCCGTTCAAGGCGCAGAACATGTCCAACAACTCGGTCGTGACGCCTGACGGTGGGGAGATCGGTCGAGCTCAGGCGATGCAGGCTGCGGCGTGCGGGATTGAGCCGCAGGTACGGTTCAACCCGGTCCTGCTCAAGCCCGGAAGCGACCGCTGCGCCCAGGTCGTGGTGCTCGGCCACGCAGCTGGCACGGTCTCTGCGGCGTCCTACCGGCACCGTAAGCCTGAGCTTCTCGACGTCGTGGTAGGTGCGTTGGCGGCGCTGCGAGCCGAGTACGACGTGGTGATCTGCGAGGGCGCCGGATCGCCCACCGAGATCAATCTGCGCGCCACCGACATCGCCAACATGGGATTGGCCCGGGCCGCTAGGCTGCCGGTCCTGGTGGTCGGCGACATCGACCGTGGCGGCGTGCTCGCGCACCTGTTCGGCACCCTGGCTCTGCTGTCGGGCGCCGACCAAGCGCTGGTGGCCGGATTCGTGATCAACAAGTTCCGCGGCGATCCGGACCTGCTGGCTCCCGGGCTGGCCCAGTTGCGGGCGCTGACCGGTCGGCGCAGCTACGGAGTGTTACCCTACTGCGACTCGCTGTGGCTCGATGCCGAGGACTCATTGGCACACACCGCTGACGGGGTGGTCGGGCAGCCGGCGCCACCTCATGGCACCCAGTGGCTGCGAGTGGCCGCGGTGCGGCTGCCGCGGATCTCCAACGGCACCGACGTCGAGGCGTTGGCCTGCGAGCCTGGAGTGACGGTCCGCTACGTCACCGAGCCGTCCCGACTGGCCGACGCTGATCTGGTGGTGCTCCCCGGCTCGAAGTCCACCGTGGCAGATCTGTCCTGGCTGCGCCGAACGGGCCTGGCCGCCGCGGTGCTGGCACACGCCGCCGCTGGCGGTCCGGTGCTGGGCATCTGTGGTGGCTACCAGATGCTGGGCCGCCGCATCACCGATCACGTCGAGTCCGGTGCCGGGGAGGTGGCCGGCCTCGGGCTGCTGGATCTCGACGTGGTCTTCGATCCGGTGAAGCATCTGGCGCGCCCTTCCGGCATCGCGCTGGGCGAGCCAGTGACCGGCTACGAGATCCACCACGGTCGGGTGGCCCATCGCGGTGACCCACCGCTCGTCTCGGGTCCCGACGACGGGTCCGATGGCCGCCATCTGCTGGGCACCCACTGGCATGGGTTGTTCGAGAATGACGGCTTCCGCCGTGCCCTGCTGCGGCGAGTGGCTAACCTTGCCGATCGGCCCGGTTTCCGACCGGCGCCAGA
The DNA here is from genome assembly GCA_025937115.1 of Pseudonocardiaceae bacterium. Next base: position 6,107 of record JAICSB010000163.1, read on the forward strand.
CACCAATTTCGCCGCATTGCGAGACGCCCAGTTGGACCTGCTCGGCGACCTCGTCTCCGCTCATCTGGACACCGATGCGCTGCTCGAGTTGATCGAGCACGGTCCTCCGCCCGATCTACCGGTCGTCGCGCCAGGTGCCGACGAAAGTTAGGAACACGGCCTGGCTCGCGCGGGAAAGCCCTCGGGGTGGTTGCCGTTGCGGCCGACTGCAGTGTTGGAGCTGGTCGCTGCTCTCACATGAACTATTCCTGATTCGTCCACCCACAGCGTTTCCTGGGCGAGCCTGCGCGCCAGTTCACGGCTGCGGATCCGGTACGTACCCGCGGCCCTCATCACACCCAGCCGGTGGGCCCACGACCGGTCCAGATAGATCCAATGATCGGGGCGTATGCCGCGGTCGACCTTGCGTATCATCCGGTTCTCCTCTGTCAGGGTTTCGCTGCTGTCATCAGGTCGGCCACCGGTAACTCTGCCTCTTATGCAGAAGTCAGGTACACGACGCACCACAATCGGTATTTGTGGTCCGTCGGACAGCGGGCTTTTTCGCATAATTCAGCGATTCGATCTCATAGTAAACGCCGATGTCCCCCTACTTCTCATCATGACACAGTTCTACGGCGTCATGGCTTCGCGCTGACGCGGTCGAACCTAATCGAGGGGCTCCCTGCTCCGCAAGGACGCTGACGGTAACGACTGTCACAGGTATCGCGTCGCATTGTTAGCTCCATCACGTCACTCTCTGAATGTTACCTTATCGTGAATTTCTGCGGAAACTGCGGCGATCGACCGGGTGCTTATCCAGTCGGGCGAGAAATGAGCTACAGCGGTGCTGCGGCGACTTGGTCTGACTAGACCTGATCTAGTGCACTCGACCAAGGTCAATGGGATCGTTCGTACAGCCCGGGCGACGCCAACCGGATGGGAGA
>JAICSB010000524.1 GCA_025937115.1 Pseudonocardiaceae bacterium
ATACCGGGAGGCATTTCAAAAAGACGTCGTGATCGACATGGTGTGCTACCGACGCCGTGGTCACAACGAGGGCGACGACCCGTCGATGACGCAGCCGAAAATGTACGACATCATCGACACCAAGCGGTCGGTCCGCAAGGGATATACCGAGGCGCTCATCGGCCGCGGAGACATGTCCGTCGAGGAGGCCGAGCGCGTCCTGAAGGACTACGCGCAGCAGCTCGAACACGTTTTCAACGAGGTGCGGGAGCTGGAAAAACGGGCTGCGGCGCCAAGCGAATCGGTGGAGACCGAGCAGCCGGTACCCACCGGACTGTCCACCGGGGTGGACCGCAGCGTCATCGAGCGGATCGCCGACGCGCACGTCGACCTGCCTGCAGGTTTCACTCCGCATCCCAGGGTCAGGCCAGTGCTGGAAAAACGGGCGAAAATGGCCCGCGAGGGAGGCATCGACTGGGCCTTCGCCGAACTGCTGGCGCTCGGCTCGGTGTGCCTGGACGGCCGTACGGTGCGGCTGTCCGGCCAGGACACCAGGCGTGGCACGTTCGTGCAACGGCACTCGGTGCTGATCGACCGCAAGACCGGGGCCGAGTACACGCCGTTGAATAACATCTCTGCCAACCAGGCGAAATTCATGGCCTACGACTCGGCATTGTCGGAGTTCGCTGCGTTGGGCTTCGAATACGGCTATTCGGTGGCGAACCCGGACGCTTTGGTGTTGTGGGAGGCGCAGTTCGGTGATTTCGCCGATGGGGCGCAGCCGGTGATCGACGAGTTCATCTCTTCCGGAGAGGCCAAGTGGGGTCAGCGTTCCGATGTCGTTCTGCTGCTGCCGCATGGTCACGAGGGGCAAGGTCCCGATCACACGTCAGGACGCATTGAGCGCTTCCTGCAGTTGTGCGCTGAGGGCTCCATGACCGTGGCGCAGCCGTCCACGCCGGCGAATTATTTCCACCTACTGCGCCGGCATGCCCTAGACGGGGTGCACCGGCCGTTAATCGTGTTCACACCGAAGTCGATGCTGCGTCTGAAGGCGGCGGTGAGCCCGGTGCAGGACTTCACCTCGGGCCGGTTCGCGTCGGTTCTCGATGACCCGATGGTGATCGATTGTTCGGCGGTGCGCCGGGTCCTGCTGTGCAGCGGCAAAATCAGCTATGAGTTGCACACCGCACGCCAGCAGCGTGGCATCGCCGATACTGCGATCGTGCGCGTCGAGCAGCTCTATCCGGTGCCCCAGCGGCGGCTGGCCACGGCGCTGGACCGCTATCCGCACGCGACCGAGGTGTACTGGGTGCAGGAGGAGCCAGCCAACCAGGGCACCTGGCCGTTCTACGGGCTGAGCCTGCCCGAGCTGATGCCCGAGCGGCTGGGCGGATTGCGGCGGATCTCCCGGCGTGCCATGGCAGCTCCGTCTGCGGGGTCGGCCAAGGTACATGAGGTCGAGCAGCGCGAGCTCATCACCGCCGCTCTCGGAGGTTGAGCCATGTACTTCACCGACCGTGGCATTGAGGAACTCGAAGACCGGCGCGGCGGCGAGCAGCTCCGCGTCGAATGGCTGGCCGCCCGACTCCGAGCATTCGTCGACGAACACCCGGATTTTGAGGACGCCGTCGAGCGGCTGGCCACCTACCTGGCCCGGGACGACGCCGACGACCCGGAAGATCTCTAGCGAGCTCGTTACCACGCATAGGCCTCCGGGGCGGGTTTGACTCCGTGGGGCCCGGGCGCCGGGAACAGCTCGTCGAGCCTGGCCAGCACCTCGGCGTCCAAGGTGATCGCGACCGCCCGCAGCGAGCTGTCCAGCTGTTCGATGGTCCGCGGGCCGACGATCGGCGCGGTCACCCCGTCCTGGTGCAGCAACCACGCCAGCCCGACGTTGGCGGGGTCCTCGCCGAGATCGGCGCACAGCTTCTCGTAGGCGTCGATGCGCTCCCGGTTCACTTCGAGCGCGTCGGCCGAACGCCCGGTGGTGCTTCGTGAGCCGCCGCCTTCGCGTTGCTTGCGCAGTACCCCGCTGAGCAGGCCACCGTTGAGCGGCGACCAGGGGATCACGCCGATGCCGTAGTCCCGCGCGGCGGGCAGCACCTCCAACTCGACCCATCGGGTGAGCAGGTTGTAGATGGACTGCTCGCTGACCAGGCCCGTGACATGCTGCCGATGTGCCGCCTCCTGCGCCTTGGCCAGGTGCCAGCCGGCGAAGTTCGACGAGCCGACGTAGATGATCTTTCCTTGCTGCCGGAGAACCGACATGGCCTCCCAGATCTCATCCCACGGGGTGGGCCGGTCCACGTGGTGCATCTGATAGAGGTCGATGTAATCGGTCTGCAGCCGGCGCAGCGAGTCGTCGCAAGCCCGCCGGATGTTCAGCGCGGACAGCTTGGTCTCGTTGGGCCAGTCCCCCATCGAGCCGTAGAGCTTGGTCGCCAGCACGGTGCGTTCCCGGCGCCCGCCACCGCCGGCGAACCATCGGCCGATGATCTGCTCGGTAACCCCTTCACCCTTCTTCCAGCCATATACATTCGCGGTGTCGAAGAAATTGATGCCCTGCTCGTGGGCTCGATCCATGATCGTGTGGCTGTCGGCCTCCGAGGTCTCCGGCCCGAAGTTCATCGTCCCCAGGCACAGTCGGGACACCGAAAGGCCGCTCCGACCCAGCTGCGTGTACTCCATACCCCCAGACTGGCACCGCAGCGCCCATCGGACCACCGGAGCCGATGTTGCTACTGACCGTGAACTCGACTCGGCCGACGTTCCCAGCCCCTCCCGACGTCGGTCTGGTCGAGTTCACGACACGCGCCCCTCGCACGGCGGATGCTTGACCTGTATCTGGGTCGAGGTTGCAGGCTGGTCGCTGTGAGCGCAATTCCCGAGGTTGTGACGACGGTTCGCTCGGAGCTGTTCGGCCCGAGCCGCCGCGCGACCACGATCGGCGTGCTGCTGCTGATCA
>JAICSB010000395.1 GCA_025937115.1 Pseudonocardiaceae bacterium
CACGGGCTGGCTGCACCAGCTCACCGCCACCCCCGGACCCGACGCCACGCTAATCGGTCACGGCGTCCGCGACGGCCAAGCCATGATCGCCACCCTGCGGCACAAGCTGATCTGCGTACCCGCACGCCTGGTCCGCCACGCCGGCGCGCTCGACCTGCGACTACCACCGGGGTATCCCCTGCTCGAAGAGATCCTCGCCCGCCTACGCGCCCTCCCGGCAACGTCCTGACCAGGCCACACGGCCCCGACAACCCCGGAACCCGCTCACCGAGGCGACACTCGGGCACTCAGCCTGTCTCCACCACGGAAACCACCCCAAAAAGATCAACAAATCCAAGTCAAGATCCGCTCATCCGCTAAATCGCGGAATCGGGTCTGACCCTAGCGTCGTTACCCATGACCAGCGATCTTGGCGGCGTTGCGGCCCGCTACCTGGAGCTGGGCTGGTGCGGTGGTGTCGCGCACCGAGGGCACCGCCGGGCCAGTCCTCCCACCACGTTCAGACACGTCAGGCAGCGCTGGACGAGCCTCCTATGTTCAAGGTATCTCCAGAGCACGAGACGCCAGTTCCACCCATCCGGGGTAAACAGCTCATGCAATGCGTGCTCGGCGGGCTCCATCGACTTGATTTGCCGTTGCTCTTGGATGGTCGGCGCTCCTCATGACTGACCTAGTTCCGAACGCTAAACCTGGAGACATCGCGAATGGACAGGCCGGATACACCGCCGCTGAGCTCGTGCACCGCAAGGTTCCCGTGAAAGGCAGCGGTGGGGTTTCTGCGACTGTCGTTATTACAGTGAAACAGGGCCAGGTGTGGATGTCGATTCAGCCACCATTCACCTGGGAAGCAATCATGGAACCCGGGAAAATCGAGGAGCTAATACGGACACTAACCCTAGCCGCTGAGAGCGCGAAGAAAAGGACTCACGCCGTACGGCCTTAATGGGACGCACCGCCACGGTCGGAACCCAACGCCAGTACACCAGACCGCGGGTCGGATCGAGAAGGCCCAAAGTCGCGGTGTATCTGACCTACGCCGGGAAGTGCGGGCACGCAATGATCACCGTGAGCTGTACCCGCCGGTTCCTGGACCGACGACCCGGCCCGGTGCGAGCTGCTGAATACCCGACGGAATCCAGTTCGCGACCAAACCAGCGCTGGCAGGGGCGATAATCGTCCGCGCGCTGCAGGCCGGGATACCGGCGCGATGGGTGGCCGCCGGATGTGTGGGAGCCGGAGGGTGAAACTCCCTCCGGCTCCCCGACCCTGGGGTGGCCGCCGACGAAATTTATGGCGACGACCCGGGGTCACGCGCCGAGGTCATGGCGTTGCCGCCAGCGGCTCTGGCCTCAACTGGTTCATTTCCGCACGTGGGGCAGCGGGAAGCGCGCAACGGGTTGACCATCCACGCAGACGGCTCGGCGCAGGCTGCTCGGGTGGCTGTGCACGATCTCAGCAGCGGCGCCCGCTGAGCAACCCCGACGATCACGCCGTGCCCGTGTCGTCCCGAGCGATCCCACTTTGCGCCTGTCGTTGCCGGGGTCCGGCAGAATGATGACGTCGTTGTTGGCCGGTGGTGCCCTGCCGTGCGGCACGCGGACAAGGCATTGTTGCGGGTGTTCGGGGTTTCCGAGCCGGAACATGTGGGCAACGCCCCCGCGTAGCGTCGACGGCACGAGCCGCACGATCGGCACCGGTGGGCGTACGCGGTCACGATCGTTGTTGCGGTGCGGGCTGATGCCGCTTGCCTCATCGCCAGCCACCCGCCCTGGCGCACGCCGGATGGCGGCTGAGGGTGAAGAAGGGAATTGGACTATGACCAGGTGCGCACCTCGACCCAGCGTCTGCGCGGAACCGCCACCGAGGTCTAGTGATGTCGCTGTCAGCCGTGTCCCCTCCGAGACCGAACGCTCCCGAATCCCGCGCAGTTCGTCCCCTGCCGAGGTAACGTGGCTAGCGGCGGTCCTGACCACATCCTGGTGCTGTTCGGTCGGCAGCACCTGGGCCTTGCTGCTAGATGAGCACGATCTCTCCATCCGACCTGGCCCGAAACTGTGGATCAGCTCGGGAGTGCCCATCGCCGAGCCGACCCCAGGCTCGCTGGGTCGCAAGCTGCTCGCACAGCACGGTTACCGGCTCTTTTGGGATCCAGACAATTCACAGCGTATCCGCAGCGTACGCAGGCTCGGTTTCGTCTCCCGCGATGCTGAGCTGATCCTGTTGGCCGAAGCGATCCGTGATCAGACCATCGAACATCCCGAACACCCTCTCATGCTGGCCGCACGCTGGATCGCGACCGGATTCTCCGCCATGGCGGCGACCGACTGGGTGAGGGCAGGGATCCTCTCCCCGGATGCCGTCCACAGACCGGCCATTGCCCAGATCACCGTCACCACACCATCGCACTCGTCAGCGCGCCGCCCGACGCCAGTGCACGCCGCTTACCTTGGCGCCTACCGCGAACGCCACCTCAACGACGTGACGTCGGTAACCGCCGGCTCGCCATTACCAGCCGACTGAATCTCAACGACCAATTATCCATTTCAACCGCCCCGTGCGACCGGAATACTATTTCCTAGTCGACCCGGTATTCCTGAGCGTGTCGCCGCCGCAAATTGGAGATCTTCAAGGCTCGCATCGCAGCGGTCTGAGTCGGACACCGAGACGGGCAGCGGGACACCAGGCATATTCCGACTGGGAGGCCGGCGATGGAGGTGACGGCGGCGGCGTGGGCGGTCACGATCGGGCTGATCGTCGCGCTGCTCGCGGTCGACCTGGTGGCGGGAGCGCTGCGACCGCACGCAGTGGGCTTCCGGGAAGCCACCGCGTGGTCGGTGTTCTACATCGCGGTGGCGGTGGCCTTCGGCCTGGTACTCGGTTGGATCGCCGGCTGGGACTTCGGTATCCAGTACTTCGCTGGCTACCTGGTCGAGAAAAGCCTGTCCGTCGACAACCTGTTCGTCTTCGTCATCATCATGATCACCTTCGCAGTGCCCCAGCGCCACCAGCAGAAGGTGTTGACCTTCGGCATCCTGGTGGCCCTGATCATGCGGGCGGTCTTCATTGCGGTCGGTGCCGCGCTACTGGAGCTGTTCGCCTTCATGTTCCTGGTCTTCGGGCTGCTGCTGATCGGGACCGCGATCCAGCTCTACCGCCACCGCAACGAGGATCCCGAGGTCGAAGACAACGCGCTGGTTCGCGCCATCCGCCGGATGCTGCCGACCACCACCGAATACCACGAGGGCCGACTGGTCACCCGGATAAACGGGCGACGGGTGGTCACGCCGCTGTTCATCGTAATGATCGCAATCGGCAGCACCGACCTGCTCTTCGCGCTGGACTCAATTCCTGCGGTGTTCGGGGTGACCGACGAACCTTACCTGGTGTTCGCCGCCAACGCGTTCGCCCTGCTAGGGCTGCGGGCGCTGTATTTTCTGGTGCAGGGATTGCTCGATCGGCTGGTCTACCTGTCCACCGGGCTCGCGGTCGTGCTCGCCTTCATCGGCGTGAAGCTGGTGCTGCACTGGGGGCACACGCTGTCCGGCGCGGTACCGCAGATCCCAACCCTACTGTCGCTGGGCGTCATCGCCGTGATCCTGGCGATCACGACCGCGGCTAGCCTGGCCAAGGTGCAACGGGACCCGGCCGCACGCGCCCACGCCGGCTCAGTGCGTGCGCATGAGCGCAGAACCGAGCCAAAGCAGACCTGATGGGTCAGCGTGCCGTGGATCTCGGGTTGAGCGATGGGGCGCGCTGCACGGCGGCTCCGCCAGGATGGTTCCATGAGTGCGCAACGACGAAGGAGACAGTTACCGCGACACGAGGATTCTGTTGCCGCAGGTCGGCAAGACTGGACCCTTGAGGTAGCGCGGTCCGCGGCCACGGACGCCGGCGGGCTGGATCTTGAGCTGCTCGGCGACTTTCTGGATCGGCTTGCCGCCCCGGG
>JAICSB010000491.1 GCA_025937115.1 Pseudonocardiaceae bacterium
CGGGTCGCCAACTCGGTGGCGAGCAACTGCACCTGCACGACGCCGCCGATCATCGCTGACTCGCTCCAGCTCGGCTTGCAGTGCACCCTCGCGATCGCACCGCTGGGCAGCGAGGTGGTGAACACCCGGATCTTGCCGCCGCCCAGAGCCGCTGTGGACTGCTCCAGCAACGCCACCTGGTCCTGCGGATCGATGAGTTCCCGGGCGCTGTCGTTCAGCATCACCAGGTCGGTGCTGATCGCCAGGATGGAGCCCCGGTTGCGGCGGCAGGCCAGCAGGTAGTCGTGCAACAGGGCCAGCTCGCGGCGGCCGACCTGCGCCAGCAGCGCCTCCTCGATCTGCTCGGCGATGCTGGCGGCTGCCGCGATCATCGCCGGATTAGCGTCGCGTCGCCAACAGGTCAGGTCCAGGATGCCCAGCATCTTGCCGGTGGTCGGATGGCGGATCGGTGCACCCGCACAGGCCAGGTCCTCCAGGTGCTCGACGTAGTGCTCGTGCCCGAATACATGAGCGGGTCCACGGCCCTCCAGTGTGGTGCCGATCCCGTTGGTCCCGGCGAACTGCTCGGCGTAGCTGAACCCCGGCGCCAGCCACACGTCGTCCAGTTTCTGCTGCAACCGCGAGTCGCCGGTGCGGCGATCCAAGACCACGCCCGCGGCATCGGTCAGAATGATGCTGATCGGTTCGTCGGCGTACTTCACACATGCAGCGCTGATCACTTCGTCCGCGCCATGGGCGAGCCGCGATTTGCGGTCGAGGTTGGGATCGAAGGGCAGCTCAAGGTTGACGGCGGCTACGTTGCACTCTCGGGATCGCCTCCACGACGCCAGGATGCTGTCCCTGACCACCCCGGGTCGGACCGCCTCCGAGGTCAGAAACAGCTCACGGGCATGCGCCAGCGCGCCGCCGATCCGCGCGTTCCGGTGCCTGGCGGCGGCCGGGCCGTCGGCTGGTGGTGGGCGTACGTCAGCCAAGGGGCGTTGCCTCCTTGGAGCTCCCTCTCGGTTTGTCCGCCGAGCGACATCGCGGTGGTGGCGACTAACCCGACGCTAGTCCTGCAGTCCAACTGAACGGTAGCCAGCCGGGCACGTTCGTACTGTCTCAAGTTGAGACCGCCATATAGCTCTACACCCGGTGTGATCCGTACCACGGAGGTTTGGCGTCGCGCGAATGTCCTGCGGTTGCAGCGGCATCAAGTGCAGGTGCCCCGAACTTGATCAAGGAATGAAGGTCCACGACTGAAGGCAGCGTGTCTTAGCCGACCTGAGAGCCTCGGTAAGGAGTGACAATGAGTCGCCAGAGTGTGGCAAAGGCTCACCAGAAGATCCAGGAGCTTGCCTGGGAGCCGTTGTACCACGAGCCGGTGAAGCACTACGGCACCGACTACACTTTCAGCAAGGCGCAGAAGAAGGACCCACTCAAGCAGGTCCTGAGGTCTTATTTCCCGATGCAGGAGGAAAAAGATCATCGAGTTTACGGAGCTTCTGACGGCGCCATTCGCGGTAACATGTTCCGCCAGGTGCAGGAACGCTGGATGGAGTGGCAGAAACTCTTCCTGAGCATCATCCCATTGCCGGAGATCTCGGCAGCCCGGGCAATGCCGCTGCTGTTCCGAACGGTGCCTAACCCGGAGTTGCACAACGGTCAGGCAATCCAGATGATCGACGAGGTCAGGCACTCGACGATCCAGCAGAACCTCAAGCGCCTGTACATGAACAACTACATCGATCCGGCCGGGTTCAACTCGAGCCTGCGGAACTTCCAGAACGACTACTGCGGCACGATCGGGCGGCAGTTCGCCGAGGGATTCATCACCGGCGACGCCATCACAGCGGCGAGCATCTATCTGACGATTGTGGCCGAGACCGCGTTCACCAACACACTGTTCGTGGCCATGCCCGCCGAGGCCGCCGCGAATGGTGACTACCTGCTGCCGACGGTGTTCCACTCGGTGCAGTCCGACGAGTCCCGGCACATCAGCAACGGCTACGCCACGCTGCTGATGGCGCTGGCCGACGAGGGCAACCACCAGCTACTCCAGCGCGACCTGCGGTACGCCTGGTGGAACAACCACCGGGTGGTGGACGCGGCAATCGGCACGTTCATCGAGTACGGCACCAAGGACCGGCGCAAGGACCGGGAGAGCTACGCCGAGATGTGGCGGCGGTGGATCTATGACGACTACTACCGCAGCTATCTCGTCCCACTGGAGAAGTACGGCCTGGTGATCCCGCACGACCTCATCGAGGAGGCCTGGGACCAGATCTGGAACAAGGGCTACGTCCACGAGGTGGCCCAATTCTTCGCCACCGGCTGGTTGGCGAACTACTGGCGGATCGACCCGATGACCGACAAGGACTTCGAGTGGTTCGAGTACAAGTACCCAGGCTGGTACGACCGATACGGTAAGTGGTGGGAGAACTACAACCGGCTGTCGACCCCCAACGGACACCACCCGATCTTGTTCGAAGATGTCGACTACGTGTACCCGCACCGCTGCTGGACCTGCATGGTGCCCTGCCTGGTCCGCGAGGACATGGTGATGGCCGAGGTCAACGGGCAGTGGCGGACCTACTGCCACGAAGAATGCCGGTGGACCGACACGACGGCCTTCCGGCCGACCTACCAAGGCCGGGAAACCCCGAACATGGGTCAGCTGATCGGCAAGCGGGAGTGGGAAACGCTCTACCACGGCTGGAACTTGGCCGACGTGGTGTCCGACATGGGTTACGTGCGTGATGACGGCAAGACGATGGTCGCCCAGCCGCATCTGAACTTGGATCCCAAGAAGATGTGGACGCTGGATCACCTGCGGCGCTGCCCGCCGTTCCAGAGTCCGAACGTGCTGCTCAACGAGATGACGCCGCAGGAGCGCGACGCCTTCCACGCTAACTACATACGTGGTGGCCCCGCCGGCCGGCCGGCGCCTGCGGAGGACTGAGCAGTAGTCGGGTAACCGACTGGGGAGGAGGGCCCGAGGGCCAATCTCGGGCACTCCTCTTCTGTTGAGGTCCTATTTCGGATGGGCCGCACATGCGTGAGGAAATCATGGCTGACAAGCATGTCGTTCGCTTCGAGCCGGTCGGTATCGAGATCGAGGTCGGCGAAGACGAGACGATCCTGCATGCCGCGTTTCAGCAGGGGATCATGC
>JAICSB010000046.1 GCA_025937115.1 Pseudonocardiaceae bacterium
AATAACCATGTGCCTGCATGATCACCCCGCACGAGCACCGGAGGGTCAGGTGGCGGTCGCTATGTGGGGTGGGTCTCTGTCATTGTCCAGCGCGCCGAGTGCTCGCCGCAGCGATGGGACGACCCTGCTGCGCAGCACGACCTCAGTGCCCGCGCGGTTGTCGTCGGGTTGACCGATGGTGACGGTGTCCACGCAGGCCCGCATGAGGGGGATACCGCGGCGGCGGTTCTCATCGTCGATCGGTGGCGCACGCCAGCGGCCGTGGTCGCGCACGATGACAGTAACCCGGCGCTGACCGCCCGGTACCGCTTCAACTTCGCCGCTGATGTCCACCACGTCGGGGAACTGACCGTCCCGGTAGGCGTGTTCGATCGCGTTGCTGACGGCCTCGCTGACTGCCAGAACGATGTCTTCCTGCTGACCTGGGGGCCAGCAGGACCCGGTAAGCCAGTGCCGCACCCGGTTCCGGGCCACCGACGGCGCAATCGGGTCCGCCGGTAACTGCAGGCGCAGCGCCTGTTTCGACGGTGCTCGGACGGCTGCGTCCTTGGAAGGGCGCCGGTCGCAAGGCGACGTATCGGGCCGCAACGTGTCGTCATTACCGATCGGGGGCATCGGGGCGCAATTGTTGCGGTCGCCGCGGCCTTCCGCAACACCGGAGGCGACGGAGATCAAGATCAGGAGGGCACAGCCTGGTCAACGGTGTGGAACAGCGCAAGAATGTCATCGAGCCCCGCCAGCTCGATGGGACGGATCACCGGACGAGTGTAATCGACCACGATATGCAGCGGCTCGCTGCGCCGCCGCGCAGCGCGGGTGGCGTCAACCAAAGCCTGTAAACCCGGCGAGCCCAAAAACGTCACGTCAGTCATGTCGATCACCAGAGTCGCCCCGTCGGGAAGCTGCTCGAACCCGGCGGCGACCGCTGCCCGGAGCCGGTCGACGGTGAGCACATCGATCTCCCCGGCCACCGTCACCACCAGCGCCTCGCGCCCGGCATGGACCACCCGGCCGGTATCGATCCGCACCAACTGCTCGGCGGCCGGACCCCGCCCAGCACCGGGATCAAAGTCGGGATCGCCAACGCCTGGTTCATCCACCCTCGCACCATATCGGCCGGGTGACACCGGTGCGGTCATCGGCGCGGCTGCTCGCATCAATAGCGGGTAGTGGCCAGGGTCGGACCAGAACGCGGGCGCGCGACACAGATCACGACACAGATAAGGACATCCACGGTGCCGAGAAGAACCTTGAGAGGGTCAGGTAACCAGCCGGCACGTCCGCGATCGGGCGCTGGCCCGGTGACACTCGCGGTCGCCGTGGCGCTGGGCTTGGCGTTGCAGAGCTGCGGGGCGCCTGCGCCCAAGTCGGCCGGCCCCGCGGGCCAGTCGGCCAGCCCAGCGGGACCAGAGGGGATCGCGGTGGAGACCGGACCGGCGTTGGCGCCGGCGTCTACTGCTGCTAATGGTGCGCCGGTGGACGGGATCCAGTGTGACGCCAGCGAACAGGTCGCTTACCACATTCACAGCCACCTGCTGGTGTTCGTCAACGGTGAACCGCGCAGCCTTCCCTACGGGATCGGCCTCGTGGCGCCGGTGGCTCAGAAGACCGGGCCGAACGCCTTCGCGCACGCCAGCCGCTGCTACTACTGGCTGCACGTGCACGCCGGCGACGGGATCATCCACGTCGAGTCGCCCACCCAGCAGACCTATACGTTGGGTCAGTTCTTCGCGCTCTGGCGGCAACCGCTGAGCTCCGACGTGGTCGGCCCGGCCACCGGGACAGTCACCGCCTACGTCAACGGAAAGCCGTTCACCGGCGACCCCGGCACCATCCCACTCAAAAATCACGAGGACATCCAGCTCGACGTCGGCACGCCTGCTCCAGCGCCGGTGAGTGTGGACTGGTCGCACGCCCGGCTGTGAACCCGGCGGTTATCCCACGGACACCGTCACCGCGGCGGTGTGCAGCACTGCAGCGGTTTGGAACTGCAGGAACAGCCGCCAGTTCCCAGGCTTGGGCAGCATCGCTTCGAATGAGAGCGTCGGGCCTCCGTGGTCTCCGTTGACCGTGCCGTGCGGATGCAGGTGGGCGAAGGCAAGGTCGTTGTCGTGAAAGGCAGTCAGGTGCGCGTAGGTGTCCAGGTAGGGTTGCAGGTCGGTGACCGGCTGGCCGTCCTTCGACACCGTGGCAGTCAGCGGGTGTTCGGTGCCGGCCATGATCCGATCACCGGACAGGGTCACGGTATAGCCGTCGACCTGGGTTGTCGGCGACGCGGCCGGTAGCGGCGTCACAATGGCGGTTCCCGGCACGGTGACCAGCTGGCTGAGCACCAGCGCCACCGCCTTACCGGAGGTGTCTTTGGTGATGAACGACGCGTACGCCCGGTAGGTCCCCGGTTGGGTTTCAGCCAAGAGGGCGGCCCAGGTCCCGTCGGTGCTCATGGTGGCATGGATGTGCTGGAATCCGGTGAGGTCGGATCGGATCAGGTAGAAGTGCATCAGCTTCGTCTGGTCGGGCTCGAACGCGGTGACCGGTTTGCCGTCGGCACCGAGGATGCGGAACTGGAACGAGGCCGGTTGACTGGCCGGCAGCGAGGATGTGGCTGCGGCGAACCGGAAACCGGAGGCGTCGGCGGTCAAGCCGTCTCCGGTGGGCATGTCGGCCATGCCATCACGGTTGGACGCGGCCGCCGCCCCGCGATCCGGCGCCGAGGTACCGGTGGAACCACCGCAGCCGGCCACCGCGGCGGCCGTCATCGCGATGACGGCCAGGGCGCGACGTCCCTGAGTGCCGCAACGAGTTGATCTAGACATGGAAGGTCGGTGAGTCTTTCCGGAGAGCACGCTGCGTAGCGCGAAGTGGACAGGGCGCGGTGAGACGGCTGTCACTTCCGGGAGACGCACAGGTTCATCAGCAGGGTGGGTCTGGCCGGCGGCGGAGCCGTCGAGACGCATGAGATACCAGCGGCCGAATCCATACGACTCGCCGACGCGGCCATGGCTGCCTGATCGGGTTGGTTGGCGGTGGTCGCCACGATCGCTAGACGCGTCATCGAGGATGCGGACGGCCCGACACCGCCGACGCAATCCCGTGCAGGCAGCCGTGCATGAGGAACAAGCCGGCGAGCAGCGAGCCCACGGCGACCAGGCGCGCACGCACCGGGTCGAGAATGCGCTGACCCTCACGGTGTCTCCCTCCAACCCCGCCTGCGGCGAGCGTCACGCGAACACCGTGACATCCGGGATCCTGATGCATACAGTTCTGTTCCGCATGATACCCCCACTAGGTATAGGAGACGGTGGTCGAAGTGGGCGCATCGGTCACGCGCCGGCGTTCGCGGGATCGATGACCGGCGCGGATGATCGGAGATCGCCGACGTGAGGGGAGGCGACCACCCGAGGCGGAACGTGTGGGTGGGCCAAGCCTGTGGCCGGCGCGCGGCCGACCGTAGGCTACGCCCGATGGACGATGATCTTTTCGCTGACGATCCGCAGGCGTCGATGGCCGCACCAATGATCAGGGCGAACAAGAGAGGCCGAGAGGTGCCAGGTCCAGGCGCGATCTGTACTAGCGACCGCGGTGATGCTCATGTCCTGCAGCACCCCCTCGGAGATCCGGAGTTGCGAGTAGTGCGCGATTGGCTGCTTGCGCTCGACGGTCTGTCCAAGCTGATCGGCGATGCCGTGGAGGACGCGATGTACTACGTCCTCGACGGCTGGAGGACCCACAGGTTCGACCTCCTGGACAAGCGCGTCGACAGCGATGAGCGCCGGGCGCTCGGGACGAAGCTCCAATACCACGTGTTGGAGAACCTAGGCCTTCCGAAGCTGAAGCACCCGGACACGGAGATTCTCGGGATCGGTGTCGAGATCAAGGGCACGGTCGGGAGGACATGGATGATCCCCACTGAGGGACAGTGCGGCATCACGCTGCTGATCCGCCTCGATATACACAAGCGAACGCACGGGTCCTGGCTGATGCGGACCCATCGCGTCTGGCTGAACAGGCCCAACCAGGACGGCAAGCGCTCCATCGCGTCGCGGGCACTCGCCGAATTCGCGATCTCGGTCTACGACCGAGCCCGTCTGCGACCTAACCCCCTGCAATCTCTGACGCAGGATCAGTTGGACGTCATTTTCGGCAAGAAGGGCCAGGAATACCGATTGGAGCAGTTCTTTCTCGCGCTCCCGCGCGTCGTCGTCCCTCGGGCCGTCATCCTGACCATCTGCGCCAACCGAGACGATCCGATGCGCCGCGTCCGCGCGATTCGGCCCGCGATGCTGAGGCACGGTTTCGCACTGCTGTGCGGGAAGTGGGTCCCCGAGCGGATCGCGGCCGAGCGCATGAATCACGATCTGACCGGAGCGGCGTGGGTCGCCGTGCCGATCGACGAGGCCTTGGCGGCCGGCATGCTCATGGCGGAAATCATGGACGACACCACGACGTAGTGGTCTTTGGATCGGCCTACAGGATGGATCGAAGGTGTCGGGCGATCGCCTCCGCCAGCCCCACCGGGACAGCGTTACCGATCTGCTTCGCAATCTCGATCTTGGACCCGCACCATTGGTAGTGCTCCGGAAAATCCTGCAACGCGGCAGCCTCAGCATGCGTGATCACACGGTCGACACGCTGCGACGCACGCTTGGCCCACTGCGGGTGCAGGTACTGACCCTTCTCCGGCTTGAAGAACTCGGTCCGGATGGTCAGGGACGGCGCGTCCCAGCGCATGCGGCCCATAACGTCCGTCGTGCCGGTCGGCTTGTCTCGCCAGCACCGCGGGAGCAGCTCGTCGGGCACGTCGAACCTGCCCCCGCCCGGAGGAACGGCGGCGTAGCGGCGCAGCGACAGGTCGCGGGGCTGGCGGCCAAAGTGAAGGTCGCGGCTCTTGAAGACGCCGGGGATCCGCTCGCCGAAGAACTCCACGATCGACTCGGGCAGTCCGGTGGTCGCGGGCTTGCGCGGGAAGCGCTGCTCGTCGTCGATCCGGGAACGAACGTCCTCCCAAGGAAGCTGGTCGCCGGTGGGTACCTTGGCGTGCGTCGGCATCGGAAGGTCGATCGGGCCGATCCGCGAGCCGATCACGATGGTGCGCGGGCGACGCTGTGCCACCCCATAGTCCGCGGCGAGCAAGACGGCGTGTCGCAACTGGTAGTCCTTGAGCATCCCGTGATCGGCCTCGTCAAGCAGGAGCTGAAACTCGCTGCTGGACCGGAAGCGTTGGACGTTCTCGATGACGAACACCCGCGGCCGGGCGTGCTGGACGATGCGGAGGTACTGCTTCCAGAGCTTGTTGCGCGGGTCGTTGACGTCCTTGCTACCCAGGTTCGAGAAGCCCTGACAGGGCGGCCCGCCGATCACAACGTCGGCCCATGGGATGTCGTCATCTGCAAGATCGGCGATGTCGCCCCACATCGTGTGGTCGGCCCCGAAGTTTGCCGCATATGTGGCCGCCGCGTGCAGATTCCACTCGACGGCTAGAACGGAGCGGAAGCCCTGACGGCTGAAACCGGCGGTCATGCCGCCGCACCCTGCGAACAGGTCGATCATACTCAACGGCGCCACAGACATCAGGCTAGGGGACCCGTCGCAAAACTCCCGGCCGGCTCGCCGACCTATGCTTGAAGGATGATCGCGCCCCGTCCGACGAGCGCCTCGTCCCCCGGCGTCCGGGCGAGCATGCAGGCGAACAAGGGCCGCGATACCAAGCCCGAACTCGCGCTCCGGTCCGCCGCCCACGCGCTCGGCCTGCGGTACCGAGTCGGCATCCGCCCGATCCGGAAGCTGCGCCGGACCGCCGATCTGGTGTTCACCCGCACCAAGGTCGCGGTCTTCCTCGACGGGTGCTTCTGGCACGGGTGCGAGACCCACCACACCGTCGCCCGGACCAACGGCGACTACTGGGCCGAGAAGGTCGTCCGCAACCGTGAACGCGACAGGGCGACCGATGAGGCGCTCGCTGAGGCGGGATGGGCGGTGGTCCGTGTCTGGGAGCACGAAGATCCCCGCCTCGCCGCGCGGCGCATCCGCGAGATCGTCGGCGAGCGGCGGCAGGGCTGAAACAGCAACGCCGACGGGCCCGGGCAGGACGGGGACCATCGGAGTCCTGACGCACCCTCGCGACCGGTCAGCATCGCTAGTTGAGGGCACTACCCGCTTGCCATTGCGGCCACGCCAGGGTCCAGTCACCGTAGGTGTCCCAGACCGGTAGTGGATGTCCGCCGGAGTTGATGATCTCGACGACGTCGCCGAGGCCGAAGTGGTCGTAGAACCATTGCGCGTTGGCCGGGCTGAGGTTCACGCAGCCGTGTGAGACGTTGCTGTCGCCCTGCTGGCCGACCGACCAGGGCGCCGAGTGGACGAATTCGCCGTCGCTGGAGATCCGCTCGTCGAGGTCGACCCGTTCCCGGTAATAGCCGGGCTGGCCCTTGCAGACACCGTAGGTGCACGAGTCCATGATGATGCTGGGTTGTCTGTCCGAGACCACGTGCGGACCGGTGTGCGTAGGGAATCCGGGCGAGCCGAGGCTGATCGGCATGGTCTTGACCAGCTGATCATTATCGAAGATCTGCATGGTCTTGGTGGCACCGTCGGCCTTGGCGATCCACGCGTCATGCACGCGGAAGGTCTCGGTCCGATCGGTCTGGCCGTAGACACCGTCGCCGAGATCGACGCCGTAGAGCCGGGCATTGACTGTCACCGTGCTGCCGGGCTGCCAGTAGCTTTGCGGCCGGTAGTGGACCTCGGTGTTCGACATCCAGAACCAGCTCCCCGGTTGCGGCGGGTTCGCGGTGACCGCCAGCGCCTTTTCCGCCGCGGTTCGGTCGGTGACGGCCGTGTCGAAGCGGACCACGACCGGCTGACCGACTCCGACCTCGGAGTCTGGAGCCGGGATCAGCGACGGGTAGGCCTGTGCCGCCGGGGACAGCGTCGCCACAGTCTCAGTCCGCTGCACCGGTGCACCCTTGCCCGCTGTCGCCGTCGCATCAATCCGGTAGCTCGAGCTGTAGCCGAGCGGTTCGGTCGAGGTCCACGTTGTGCGATCGGGGGAGCTCTCGCCGCGCACGACCGTGCCGCTCGCGGCGTTGACCACGGTGATCGACTGCAGCGTGCCCATCATGGCCCGAACGACGATCGGGGTCGTGGGGTTGATCGCCGCTGTGCCATCCGGGAGGATCTGCACCGCGCGCTCCGGCGAGATGGTTGTGATGGTCGCAGCGGGAGCACCGCGTCCCGCTGCGGGGTTCGGAGCCACGCCGGCTGACCGGCCCAGCGTCAACGCCAAGCCGACTCCCATCATGAGGACCGCCAGCACAGCGACACCGGCCAGCACCTGGCGGCGCACCACGCTGCGGTTCACAGATCCCCCTGCACAGTGGTCACGGCGATGGAGTCGGCATCGGCGGCGACGGTGTTACCGCGGCCCGTTCGGTGGTGTAGCGGTGCGGCGCGGCGGTGAAGCGGGCCTGGCAGTGGTCGGAGCAGAAGGACCATCGCTGACCGTCGTGGACTGCCCTGGCCGGCGCCGCCGCGGTCTCGACCTGCATGCCGCAGACCGGGTCCTGTGCGTAGCCAGCGCCGCCACCGAAGCGTTCCCGGTTGCGATAGAGCCAGTACAGCATGGCGAACACCACCAGGGCGATGATGTTGAGGATGGTGGTGTAGTTCCAGGACACACCTTCCATCACGACAGTCGGCTGGTGCCCGGTGGGCACCAGGTGCAGTGCGGCGAAGAGGTACTCGGTGGCCAGCCCGGCGACACTCATCACCGCCCAGAACACCGCCAGCAGCCGCAGGGTCAACGGGGTTCCATAGTACTTGCGGTAGATGAACAGCAGCGGCAACGTAATCAGATCGGCGAAGACGAAGGAGATCACCCCACCGAAGCTGATCCCCCCGACCCATAGCGCCGCTGCCAACGGCACGTTCCCGATCGAGCAGACGAAAGCCAGTATCGCCAGCAGCGGGCCCAGCGCCACATTCTCCAGGGATGACCAGAACCCGTGGCCGGTGAGGAACAGTGATTGCCACACCGCAGTGGGCACCAGCACGGTGGCGAAGCCGGCGACGAGAAACCCGATCAGCAGCTCCTTGCGGAGCATGGTCAGATCGCTGATGGTGTAGCTGGCGGCGTCTGACCAGCCGGCGCGGCTACGGATTCGCTGCGCCAGCGGCCGCCGCTGCTCGGGGCCGTCGAGGTCATCGCCCGGCTGGCCGTGGTGGGCATGCCCGTCCGGCTCACGCTTGTTGAGCCCGGCGCGGGCGTTTTCGGCGTCTCGCCGGGGGATGACCCGGGGCAGCACCAGGGCCAGCAGGACGATCATGATAACGCCGCCGACGAGCTCAGCGAGGGCGAACTGCCAGCCCAGTAGCAGCCACAACACGATGCCCAGCTCCACCACGAGGTTGGTGGACGCGAACATGAACACCATCGAGGCGGTGAAGTCCGCGCCACGGGCGAACAGCGATTTGGCCAGCGCGGCGGCAGCGTAGGAACAGGAGGAGGACACCATCCCGAGGAACCCGGCCTTGCCCACGGTCGCCGGCCGGTGATCCCCGAGGACGCGGCGCATCTGCCCCCGGCTGACGAAGGCCTGTACCGCGCCGGAGAGGCCGAACCCGAGCACCAGCGCCCAGAGGGTCTCCCAGAACATCGAGAACGCCTCATAGAAGCTGTTGCCGATCGCGGTGATCACCGTCATGACCTGACCAGCCGGGTGATCGCCGCGGTGGCCTCGCGAACCTTCTCCTGCGCCAGCTCGCCGCCTTGGGCCGCGGCCTCGACCACGCAGTGCTTGAGGTGGTCATCGAGCAGCTCCAACGCGACAGCTTGGAGCGCCCGGGTGGTCGCCGATACCTGGGTCAGCACGTCGATGCAGTACTTGTCGCCCTCGACCATCCTGGCCAGGCCGCGGACCTGGCCCTCGATGCGCGCCAGCCGGGCCAGCAGTGCGGCCTTGTCATCGATGTATCCGTTCATCATCCGACCTCCACGCCCGACTATAACCCATACCCCCTACCAGTATTCCACGCCTCACCAGCGGCCGCGCTGCGCCAAGTGGAACCTATTAGCCGTTCCGTGTCGGCACCGAGCGCCAAGTGGAACCTATTGGCAGTAAGCAGCTCGGGCGCGAAAACGGGTACTGCACGACCATGAAGAAGATTCTGGAGCTGCTGGTCTGCTTCCTGCATCCGATAGCTGTAGTGCTCGTCTGGATCAACCTTGCGGGGCGCAGGGACATCGGCGGAGGCGCGAAGCTCGTCTGGGGCATTTTCGCGCTCATCCCGCTGGTCCCGTTTCTCTACGTGCTCACCGGTGGCGACCTGTGGTGAGGGGTCAATCGTGGTCGGGAGCACCGGTGAGGTGATGGTCGGCTGCGGCCAGTACCTCGGTGACCAGCCGCCGTACATGTCCACCGCGTGCGGCGTACACGGCTCGCCGTCCGTCGCGTCGCATCGTGACCAGCCCGGCGAGTTTCAGCTTCGCCAGGTGCTGCGACACCGACGGCCGGGCCGCCCCCACCGCGGCGGTGAGGCTGCCCACGTCGTACTCGCTGGTGCCCAGCAGCCACAGCAGTCGCAGTCGAGTCGGGTCAGCCAGCATCCGAAGCGCGGTCACCGCGGCATCGATCTGAGCGCCGGTGGGTGGCTGTTGCGCAGCAGCGGCCGTTGCCGCGTTGTCGCGTGCGTACATGAGCACGTATAGTGGCACAGCAGCGGTTATCACGCGAAAGGCACCCCACCATGGGCGACGGGCACGGACATGGACACGGCCACGGTCATGGCTGGCGCCTGCCGCATCTGATCACCCCGCACTCGCATGACAGTGCCGAGAAGATCGACGCCGCGATGGAGACGTCTCGCGACGGCATCCGCGCCTTGTGGATTTCGCTGGCCGTCCTTGGTGTCACCGCCGCCGTGCAGGGCCTGGTGGTGGCGCTGTCTGGGTCGGTGGCGCTGCTGGGCGACACCCTGCACAATGTCGCCGACGCCCTGACCGCCGTACCGTTGGGGATCGCGTTCCTACTCGGCCGCCGGGCCGCGACCCGGCGATACACCTACGGTTTCGGCCGCGCCGAAGACCTGGCCGGCATCGTCATCGTGGCGATCATCGCCGGCTCGGCGGCGCTGGTCGGCTACCAGGCGATCGGGCGGCTGCTGCACCCCGCGGACGTCTCACACCTGCTCGCCGTCAGCGCCGCGGCGGTGATCGGCTTCGTCGGCAACGAAACCGTCGCCCGCTACCGCATCCGAGTCGGCCGGCGGATCGGCTCCGCGGCGCTGGTCGCCGACGGGCTGCACGCCCGCACCGACGGGTTCACCTCGCTGGCGGTGCTGCTGGGTGCCGGCGGGGTGGCCATCGGCTGGCGGTGGGCCGACCCCGTCGTCGGGCTGGTCATCACCGTCGCGATCCTGGTGGTGGTCAAAGACGCCGCCCGGGAGATCTACCGGAGGCTGATGGATGCGGTCGACCCGGTCCTGGTGGACCAGGTTGAGGCCACCCTGCGGGCGACGCCCGGCGTGCTCGACGTCGGTGCGGTCCAGCTGCGCTGGATCGGCCACCGGCTACGCACCGAATGCGACATCGCCGTACCGGCTGACCTGACGGTTCTGGCCGCGCACACCATCGCCGTGGCGGCCGAACACCGGCTGATCCATGCCGTGCCGCGGCTGACGTCGGCCATCGTGCACACCGACCCGCACACTCACGACGGCGCCGACCACCACGCCGACCTCGCCCACCACCGGCCACCACCGGCCAGCCAGGCGCTCAGCTCGTCTTGACGACGCCGATCAGGTGCCCCTCCGGATCGTTGAAAAGCCCGATCTCGATCTCTTCCATGACCTTCTCGGGACCCATCACCCGCGACCCGCCGAGGCCCTCCGCCTTGGCCAGCGCGGCCTCGACGTCGGGTACCCCGATGTAGAAGGTGACGTGACCGGGATAGCCCTCCGGCCCCGCCCCGATACCGCCACCGATTCCGCCGGCGCCTTCCTCGCGTTGCACGATGCCGTAATTCATCGGGTTGTCGGTGTCGATCTTCCATCCGAACAGGTCGGAGTAGAAGGACTGCAGCGCGGCGCCGTCCTGACCGATGACCTCGAAGTGCACTACCGGCTGTCCCATGGTTTCTCCCTTGGTGTTCTTTCAGATCCGCGCGCCCGCGAGCCGGCGCGTCGTGTTTCTCAAGCCTTCGACCCTATGACTCCGGCCCGCCCGAGAACTCATCGCCGTGGCGCGCGAGCAGCTCAACCACGACTCCAGCCACTTGGCGTCGAGCCCGACTAGTCAGCGATCGGGACGATGACCCGGCCGAGCGGCGTGAGAGACACCGGGACCAGCTTGAGGTTCGCCACGGCGAGCGGGAGGCCGATGATCGTCAGGCCCAGCGCGATGGCCGTGAGCACGTGGGCGATGGCCAGCCAGAGACCAGCGAAGATGATCCAGATCACATTGCCGATGACCGAGGGTGCGCCCGCGTCGGCGCGTCGCACAAGCGTCCGACCGAAAGGCCACAACGCGAAGCTCGCGATCCGGAAGGAAGCCAAGCCGAACGGGATCGTGATGATCAGTAAGCAGCATATGATCCCGGCAAGCAGGTACCCGAGCGCCATCCAGATGCCACACAGCAGCAACCAGATGATGTTGAGCAGGGTCCGCACGCCATCGATTCTTCCAGGATACGCGCGCCGCAGCCGTTCGACCGGTTGCTGACCAACCCCCTCCCGGAAGATCACTGTTTGTGTGCCAATCGCGACAAAAAATGTCGCTCCACGCACACAAACAGCGATCATCCTTCGGGAGCGCACAGCGCACCAGCCGCGTAGGCCACGGCCGAGGAGCATGACCCAGAAATCGCCCGGGTACCCCTCGGCAACGGGATACAACACGGCGCGGCGCGGCAGCACATGCAGATGGAGTCTGATCAAGTACCGTCGGGCGGCCGGTCCAGGCCGAGGCATTCAGCGACGGTGTGCTCGCCATCGTCATCACGTTGCTGGTCCTTGATCTGCGCCCACCGCACGGCCAGCTGCTGTCCGGGTTGTTGCAGCAATGGCCGACCTACCTGGCCTACGCAGCCTCCTACCTCTATGTGGCGGTGGTCTGGCTCAATCACAAAGCTGCCTTCGTCCGCATCCGGACAATGGACCGCAGCCTGCACTGGGCGAACCTGGGCACCCTGGCCACCGCCGCGCTGCTGCCCTTCCCCACCGCGGTCGTCGCTGACGCGCTCGAGAACGGCGACCGGACCGACGCCCGGGTCGCCGTCGCGCTCTACGCGCTGGTCGGTGCGTTGTTGAGCGCGAGCTGGTGGGTCTTCTCCACTACCTGGCCCAGCACCCCGAACTCACCGAACAGCACGTCGATGACGCGTTCTTCGGCCGTGAACGCCGCCGAGCCGAGGCCGGCATGCTTCTTTACTCGGTGGGCGGTGCGCTCGGGGCTCTCGTCCTGCCCCCGATCGGCCTGGCGGTCTTCATCATCTTGCCGATCTACTACGGCGTTACCAGCCACGGCCTGGCCGAGGCTCCCCGCGTGGTCCGTCGCATCACCCCAGGTCGTTCGTGAGTGCTCTGCGCCTCCCGAACTAAACAGCAGAGCTGTTCAGCCGTCCTGGGACAGCACTGCTGTGGAGTTCGGGAGTAGGAGAGTTCGTCAGGCGCGCTGAGCCGTCGGGCCAGCAACCGCTGCCAAGCTGGAGTGGATTTCGGCGTCGGATACTTCCCGACACATGACGGCGTGAGTCCGGGCGCACTGGCGCACCTGGTCGAAGACCGCGGGCAGGACGCGGTGTTCTTCGCCGAGCACACTCACATCCCGGTCGCCGGTGAGAACGCC
>JAICSB010000426.1 GCA_025937115.1 Pseudonocardiaceae bacterium
CAACCCGACCACCGTCGGCACCAGCCACATCAGTGGCGGCACGGACGGCCAATGGATCGACAGCGGCACCGTTGTCACGCTGACCGCCGACCAGGACGTGGCCAGCAACCCGGGCAGCCGTTACGACTTCCGCAACTGGACAGGCGACGTCTCCTCGCCGCCCAACACGAGCAACCCGGTCATGGTCACCATGAACCAGGCCCGCTCGATCACCGCCAACTATCAGCTCCAGTACCAGGTCACGTTCGACCAATCGGGAATCCCGTCAGGTGCTTCGAACGACACGGGCACGAACCAAGTGCTGTCGGTCGCGATCGACAGTGGCTCCCCGATCAACAAAGACGCCTCGCACCTTCCCTACGCCTTCTGGGCCGACAGCGGCGCGACGATCAGCTACACATACAGCAACTCGGTCGACACGAGCCCCGCCAGCGATAAGCGCTACAGCTTCATCAGCGTGGGTCTGTCGGATCCGCCCAGCGGGTTCGCCGTTTCAGCTGTCGATAACTCGGTCACAGGGCACTACGGGCTGCAATGGCGGCTGTCGCTGGCCACGGCGACCAACCCGGCGACCAGCCCGTCCGCCGTGCCGCTCAGCAACATCAGTGGCGGCGGTAACGGCAGCTGGTACGACGACGGCACGCAGCTGTCCCTGACGGCCACCCAGGATGTCGCCAACGGAACCGGCAGCCGTTACGACTTCCGCAACTGGACGGGTGACGTCTACTCGCCGCCGAACTCGAGCAACCTGATCATGGTCACCATGAACCAGGCCCGCTCGATCATCGCCAACTACCAGCTCCAGTATCAGCTGACCCTGGCCACGGCGACAACGCCGGCGACCAGTCCATCTGCGGTGGACACGAGCAACCTGTCCGGCCTCAACCCCGGCGGCTGGTACGACTCCGGCACAACGGCCACCATCACGGCCGCCCAGGACGTCGGGAACAGCGGCAGCCGCTACGACTTCCGCAGCTGGTCGGGCGCCTCGACGGCCACGACGACGCAGACCTCGGTCACGATGAGCGCTGCCAAGACGCTCACCGCCAACTACCAGCTCCAGTACCAGCTGACGTTCGACCAAACCGGGATCCCGACCGGCGCCTCCAATGACACCGGTACCAACCCGGTGCTGTCAGTGACGGTTGGCTCCGGATTGCCCGCGACCAAGGACGCACCGCACCTGCCGTACAGCTTCTGGGCCGATAACGGTGTGAAGGTGAGCTACTCGTACACCGATCCTGTGAACACCAACCCGACGAGCGGGAAGCAGTATCACTTCACCGGTGTCGGCTCCTCTGACCCGGCGAGCGGCTTCTACATCTCAGCCGCGAGCTCGGTCACTGGTCACTACACGACGCAATATCTGACGACGGTAACGAACGTCACTCTGTCTCAGATCGCGCCGAACACGTCACCTCAGTACAGCGATACGGTGACGTTGTCGGCGACAGTAAATCCAGTCGCGGCTAGCCCGGGAGGCGGGAACCTCGGTGGGTACGTCACCTTCCTCCTCAACGGCAAGCCGACGAACCCTGCATTGACTGCGTCACTTGACACGACGAAGGCGGGTTCGCAGACCGTCTCGACGACCTTGAAGCTGACGACGGCAATTATCCCGTTGGGTGCAGGCGCGTACAGCCTGACGGCTCATTACACGCCGGCATCAAGCGGGATCGGCAGCTCGTATCTGCCGAGCGACGGATCCGCAAGCCCGCAGCCCCAGATCAACAAGGAGGACATGACGCTCGGGTACACCGGCCAGGTGTTCGTCAACACGAGCAAGGCAGGCGGGACGACGAGCGTCAACGTTCAGGCATCCGTCACTGAGGATCCGAATGAGCTCGGAGACAAGGCCTGGAGCGCCATTCCGCTCCAGGTGCAGTTCCAGCTCTATCGGCCGACGATGTCTGCGATCGGATCGTGCACCGCGAATGTGACCCAGACCTCTGCTCAGGCCGCAGCCGGCACCGGCGTAGCGGGGTGCACGTTCCCCAACCTGGGTGCGGACAACTACGTCGTGCAGGTCTCGCTCGTGACGAATAATTACTACGTCGCTCAGGATCTCGACTCCCCGGTAACCGTGGCTGACCCGGGCACCGGCTTCATAACTGGCGGCGGGTGGGTTGTGCTGCCTGGCGGAGACAAGGGCAACTTCGGCTTCACCGCAAAGTTCCTCAAGAACGGGAACCTCCAGGGCAACAGCCTCTTCATCTACAGGACGACCGCGAACCTTGGCCCCTCCGGCCTGAACGCCACCGGTGCTCCCGATGGGATGCGGGCGTACAACTACATCATCAAGGCTAACGCGCTCGCGGGTCTGCAGACCTGCGGCGTAGCGAACAAGATCCCGTGCCAGGCGCAGTTGAGTGGCAAGTCGAACATCACCGCCGTCGATCGCCTCACCGGGGCCCAGTACGCCATCGATGCGAGCGTGATTGGCAACCAGCAGTCCTTCGAGCTGGACGTCATCGACAACGGGGAGCCAGGATCGAGCCCCACGCCGCCGGCAGATATCTACGCGCTGAGGGTCTATACCAACAGCGGAAACTTCCTGACCGTCGGCGGGCCATGGCCAATGCCTCTGATAACCGGGACGACGTTGCCGAACCCGACGAGCATGGCCATCACGGGCGGGAACATCCAGGTCCGGCCCTAGCAAGGTCAAGGTGGGGGAGCCGCAGACCGCTCCCCCACCAACACCTTTGTTAGTCCATCCGCGCGCTCTTCAGCTCAGGATGTTGACCGCCGGCGCCACGACCATCACGGCGAGGGCGAGGCTGATCGCCGACTGGATCAGCATCAGCATCTTCGCCCAGCGGCTGAGCGGCATCGAGTCCGTCGGGCTGAATGCCGTGGCGTTCGTGAACGAGACGTAGAGGTAGTCGAGAAACTGCGGCTGCCAGCCCGACTCGGCGAACGCGGCCTCCGTCTGCTGTGGGAACAGGAAGTCGCGCTCGGTGTTCGCACACGTCGGCCGGCTGAGCGGCCCGCCGGCGTCGAGTTGCCAGTACCAGAGGCCGAAGAGGATGACGTTCACGACCCACATGTGGAGGGCCGCGCGCAGGAGTGTCGAGGCGTCGGCATGGGCGCCGTTCACGAGCAGGTGGATCAGGAGGATGATCGAGGCCGCGTTCGCGGCGCTGACGATTGCGATCGTCCCCAGCGTGAGACAGCGGCGCGTGAGGCGCAGGACGTCCGGGCGCCGTTCGAGGGCTCGCGCAAACGGGCCGCTCGGACGGATGACGCCGAGCGCGACCAGAACGAGAACGGTGAGCGCCGGAACGACCCAGCGGACGACGCCAAAGGCTCCCCCACCCGAGCTCACGATGAAGCGGGACGGAGGTCGGCGTAGAGCACGGCCGCCGTGACCAGCGCCGCCGCGGGCCAGAGCGGCGACTCGCCGAGCTCGTCGTTCGGCGCGAGCGCGCGGCGCACGTCCACGTGCGTGAGGCTACGCGGGGCATCGGCGGGAACCGCCCGAGACCGGGGCTACAATCCGGCTTCCTGCCCTCTTAGCTCAGTTGGTAGAGCACCTCCATGGTAAGGAGGGGGTCGACGGTTCGAGTCCGTCAGAGGGCTTCAAGAAGCCGCTGCAAATGATCGGTTTCGTCGCAGTGTCCGTTGCGCCGCTTGGCGACAAAGGTCGCACCGGGTCGCACGCTCCCTCTCATCCG
>JAICSB010000719.1 GCA_025937115.1 Pseudonocardiaceae bacterium
GGTCCCGAAGCACACGGGCAGCGACACGCTCAGCGCCACCAGGCATACCACCACGCCGGCGACGGTGGAGCCGATCACCGGGACGAGGTCCAGAATCGCCACGAAGATACTCAACAGCAGCGCGTAGGGAACCCCCACGATGGCCAGGAAGATGAAGGTGAGGGCGCCGGCGATCAGCGAGATCAACAGGTTGCCCAGCACGTAACCACCGACCTTGGCGAAGATCTCATCGCCGAGCAGGATCGCCCGCGGCCGGCGGGAATGCGGCACCATCCGGTAGAGCGTCGCGCGGATCCGGGGCAGGTCAACTACGAAGTAGACGATGAGCACCACCACGATCAGCGTGCTGGCCAGTGCGCTGAACACGACCTGGCCCGCGCCGAGCAGACCGTTGAACAAGCCCGAGGCGTCCCCACTGAATGCCTGCTGCAGGTGTTGCTGTAAATGGAAGCGGTCGTTGAGCTGACCCAGCAACGAATTGTGATTCTGCAGCCGCGACGCCATGTTCGGGGCTTGGGTGACGAACTGGCTGGCTTGGCGTGCCAGCGGTGGGATCGCCGCGGCGAGAAACCCACCCACCACCGTCAGTACCGACACCAGCACGGTGACCACCGCCGCCCACCGCGGGAACTTGTGCCGGGCCAGCACGGACACCGCGGGTTCCAGGCCGATCGCCACGAATAGCGCCACGCCGATCAGCAGCAACACGTCGCGAACACTGACGATCATTTCGACCACGCCGATTGTCACCGCGACTCCCGCGGCGGCGCTCATCCCGATGATGAACGGTGATCGGCGGTCGAGCGGTTCGCCGGGCCGACCCAGGGCATGCTTGCGCGGCCCCGCATTATCCTGATCGTGTGCGGCCACCATTCCCGCTATGCTACACACAGTCGTCGGCTCGACACGCTCCGGCACGATCATCCCCGTTCTTCTGCACTGCCCCGCCAGAGCGGTTACGATTAAGTCATGATCGATGAAGACCGGGAGGACGTCTCCGCCCCGAGTGGCACTGCGAGTGGCGGTTCGAGCGAGATGGCCGAAGCGCTCAAGTCCATCAAATCCGCAGATCCATCCTTGGCCAGCCAGATCGACGCCGCGAACCTCACGCCGGAAAGCTTGGCCGGTTCGCACGACAGAGCTGACGAACACGACAGCGGCAAACACGCCGCACCCGAACCGACCGAGGGCTAGGACCGGAGCAGCCGCTCCAGCGCCTCACGCGCGGCGGTGTCACGAGCGGCTGCCCGCGTAATTTCTTCAGCCAGCGCCTGGAGCCATTCATCCACGCCGATGCTGCGACGGCTGATCACCACTCCGCGCACCACCTGATGCAGCTCGGCTTCGACCTGACCACCGCGGCCCTCCCGCAGCTCAAGATCGCGATTTTCGCCGTGCACCACGACGCGAATCGCGCGACCGGGCCGGCTGGCTAACCGATCGCCGACAGTGCGGTGATAGCCGAGTTCCACCATCCCCGTGGGCAGCGCCGCGGCCAGCGCCCCACTCAACACCCGGGCGTAGGAGGCGACCTCCGCCTGGTCGGCCCGCAGCATCGCCGCCAGCAGCTGGACATCCCCCATCGGTCCCAAGCCGCTGGGTTCCATCGTCACGACGATCCACCGGTCATGAGTCGGTCAGCGGAAGGACGAGCTGCGGTTTGGCGATCACGTGGTCGGCGCGCAGCGGTCGCACCGCGGTGCCGATCGCGAAGAACTCGGTGGTATGCCCACCCCAACGATGGCCGAGCGACAGCAATTGCACGCCCACGATCCCCTCGGCCGCCAGCTGTTCAGCTTCGGCCTGCATCCGGCTCATCGCAAGCTCCCTGGCGTCGTAGAGCGCCTCGGTGAACTGCGGCA
>JAICSB010000526.1 GCA_025937115.1 Pseudonocardiaceae bacterium
CCCCGGTGACGAGGTCGTCTTCTTGAGCCCACCGTGGTTCTTTTACGAGGCGATGATCCTCGCCAGCGGCGCAACACCGGTCCGCGTCCGGCTCGAACCGCCAGCTTTCGACCTTGACGCCGAAGCCATCGTCGCAGCGCTGGGCCCACGGACCCGAGCCGTCATCGTCAACACCCCGCACAACCCCACGGGGCGGATCTACCCGGCCACCGTCCTTGAGCGCCTCGCGGAAGGTTTGGCAGGCGCGGCCGAAAAATATGGACGTCCCATTTGGGTGATTTCCGATGAAGCGTACAGCCGCATCCTCTTCGACGGTCGCAGCTTCCTCAGTCCTGGGCTGTTCCACCCGTATTCGATGCTCGCCCACACCTACAGCAAGAGCGCGCTGGCGCCGGGGCAACGGCTCGGCTTCCTGGCTCTGGCGCCTGGCCTGCCAGAGGCCGACGTGGTCCGTCGCGCGCTGCTCAACTTTATCTTCGGGACGATGCCGGACGCGGTCATGCAGTACGCCCTGCCTGACATCGATGGCCTGCTCATCGACATCGCCGCGATCGAACGCCGTCGCGACCACATGGTGTCGGTATTGCGGGAGCAGGGCTACGAGGTACAGGTTCCGGAAGGCACCTTCTATCTGCTACCGAGGGCGCCACTAGCCGATGACCGAGCCTTTTGCGCGCATCTGGCCAACGAGGGAGTCCTCGTCCTGCCCGGTCATGTCATCGAGCTGCCGGGCTACTTCCGTATCTCGTTGACCGCGACCGACGAGATGGTGGAACAGTCGCTGCCGGTCTTCGCTCGTGCCATCGAACGAGCCAGCGCCCGGCAGACGACTGCGCGGCGCTAGAAGGGGATGACGCGCCGGAACGCGTCGAGAACGTCGTCAGCCCAGCCGAGCACGCGTAGGCCGGTGGTTATGTTGGCTGGGGGGTGAGTGAGCAGGGTGTCCCGGCGGATCAGGCGGGTGAAGTCGACCCGGACCGGTCCGATTCGCGGCGTCTGGCCGTCGGGCTGATAGAACGTGACCCCGGCACGCACCATGATGTCGATCATCTCTTGGGCGATGATTCCGTATCCAACCGTGGTCGGGTGGACCCCGTCCAGCGAGAACAAGCCGCCGCTGCGCCGCCCGGTGCCGTCGCTGGTGAGAAACCGCGAATCCGGTACTGGGGACAGCGCGGCCAGCTCGGGCGGTAGCGGGTAGGGCCGCCACCAGGTTGGACGCGCCTGCGGGTCGTCCAGATAGCGCCGGCAGGCCAGCCGGTCGAGCAGCCCGGCGATGTCCAGCAGGTACCAATCACGACCCTGCCGGCGGGCGTCGGCGACCGCCGCAGTGATCGCGTCGTTGTACTGGTCGATGGCGCTGTCGACAGCCCGGGCCTGCTCCTCGGTGATCGCCGGATCACGGGCGGCATCGAAATCCCCATCGGAGATCCACGGGCGGGTGTAGTACGGGAAGTACCGCGAGCCCGGTGTCACCTTGCTGGCCACCCCGCGGGCGAGCGGCGCGATGGTTACGTGCGGGACCGTGCACCAGATGACATGCCGGGCGCGGATCTGCTGCACCTTGGCCACGACGTGGCCGAGCTCGGCGATGAAGTCACTGGGCCGCCACACCGTGAATGCAGTGTTGCGCGCCAGGTCGTCATAGCCTGGTCCGCTCCACACCACCTTCAGGTCAGTCACCGCCCCCAGCGCGTTGTTCGCGCCGAGGAAGACCACGAGCGTCTCGATGCCGTGGTCGGGATCCTCCCCCTGCTCGACGCCCAGAGCTGCGGCGGCGTCGAAGACCGTGCGGCGGTAATCGGCTTCGGTGGCTCGGGGCAGCACGCGCAGCGCCGCCCGAGCGCCGTGGTTCTGCACGACCTGGTGCACCAGATCGTCGGAGGGCGCTCCTATTTCGGCCGCGCAGCTCTCCGCGGTGCGATCCAGAGCGTCGCGCAGGCCCCAGCCGTAGACCGCGAGCACGTGGTTGGTGGCTAGCTGCTCGGGCAGTACCGCGCCGGGCCCCCGCTCCCAGTAGTCCTCCACCTGATCCATGAACTGCCGGCCGCGAAACAGTGCCATCGGCAGCTCCCACCAGTCCAGCGTGGCGCCGAAGTGCTGCTCGAGCTCGCGCATCAACAGCTCGAAATTCAGTGGAAGCCCACCTGGGCCGCCATAGCGCGGGTAACGCAGCCCATCCCAGCCCAGCTCGTCAGCGATGATCGCCGAGTAGGACAGGTCGGTCTGATACACCGCACCGCTGGCGAACCCATGGGTCAGTGAGTCACCGATGGTGACCAGCCGGTGCGTCGGGGTGCCCTGCCAGGTGATCTCGACCGGGATGCCCAGCGTCGGATCCCACACCGGCTCCCGGGCTTCCCCGGTGATGTCGACTTCGTCTGGAGTGCTCAACACGTGTTGTCCGTCGGGCTGTCGGCTGGGGTGGATCGCTGCGCCTGGGCCAGCGCGTCGATCACCATCTCCAGCCAGCGCAGGCTGCGGCGATAGCTTTCGGTGTCCTGAGCCGACGGCGCCGGTGGCAGGATCCGGTCCGGCGAACCCGAGATACTGACCCGACCGGAGACGTCCAGCACCACGTGCAGGGTCTCCAGCATCCACCCCCACTCGGCGGCGGACGGGTAACCGTGGCCGGGCAGCTGAACCACGCCGCCATGCCTGGGTAGCGTTCCCAGGACCCGGGTCAGGCTGTGCTCTAGGTCGTGTAGGACCCAGCCCTCCCAGAGCTGACGGACCGGACCGGTTTCCTTCGTGCCGCACCAGTAGTCCACGACGTAGGCGAGCCGACCGTCGATGGTGCCGATGGGTACCGGCAGTCCAGTGACCTGAGCCAGCGGATCATCGGTGCAACCGGCTAGCTGCCAGCGCACCAGCTCGCGCAGCCAAGACCACTGTTCGCGGAGGAAGCGAACTCCTTCCGGCGACAGCGTCAGCAGCA
>JAICSB010000695.1 GCA_025937115.1 Pseudonocardiaceae bacterium
CCAGGCTGCGCCGGGCGCTGACGGTGCCGGTGATGGCCATGCTGGAGGGCCTGCTCCTGATCACCGCGCCGCTGCTGCTCCTGGTCGCCGCGATCGCGTCAGCAGCGGCCGGCTCGACGCGGGCGTTACGCAGCACGGCGCTGGTGTTGGCCTTCGCCGCCATCGAGCTGTCGACGCTCAATCGCCTACGGCGCGGGGCCGACGACCCGAATGTGCTGCTGCGGGAGGTGTTGACCAGGGCGTACCGCTCGGTCCGGCGAATCCTCGATGTGCGGGTGGAGCTAGAGGCCGGGTCCGCCACCAGGGAGCAGCTTTCGACGTCTCAGGGCCTGGTGGTACTCGCGCGGCACTGCGGGCCCGGGGACTCGCTGTTCATCGCCTGGCTGCTGGTGGTGCAGTACCAGTTGCGGCTGCACGTCGTGCTCAAGTGCGTGCTGCGGCTGGAACCCACCCTCGACCTCGCCGGCGATCGGCTGCCGCTGTGCTTCGTCGGGCCCAACCGGCGCCGGGCCCGCGGATGCATCCATACCCTCGCCGCCTCGATGTCCACCGGCGATGCGCTGCTGTTGTTCCCTGAGGGCGGCAATTTCAGCCGGCCACGGTGGCGGGCCGCGGTGGCGGCACTGACCGCCCGCAGTGCCTACGCGGCGCAGCGCGCCCGAGAACACACCTACACGCTGCCACCGCACCTCGGCGGCGTGCTGGCGGCGCTGACCGGAGCGCCGACCGCCGACGTCCTCGTACTCGCTCACACGGGCTTCGCCCGAGATGGGCGGGACCGGCCTTGGTCGCAGCTGCCGGTGCACCGCGCGCTGGTCATCCGCACCGCGCTCGCGCCTGCCGCCACGGTCCCGCGCGAGGCAGCCGCGCTGTCGACGTGGCTGGACACCACGTGGTCGGAGGTCGACGCGTGGGTGCAGCGGCATGTCGAGCACCACGGCCGCACCGGCGGTTCACTCGACTCCGCCGCTGCGCCGGTGGGCGACTGCGGGGAACTTCGGCAGGCGATGCAGTGACTAGTCTCACTGCTGCGATTGCCCGCTGCGGCGACGGCATGATGGTGACCGTGCCGGAGCTGCCGGGCGGCCCGCTGGTGTGCCGGCTGGACCGCGAGGGTCCGTGCGGCAGCCGGCTCGACGAGCCGCTGGCCCAGTCGGCCTGCGGGTTGATGGCGGTGCACGGCCGGGACCGAGGTCGCCGCGGAACTGGCCAGTGACCTGTGGGCGGCCACCCTGCTTCAACGAGACCGCTGCGCCATCGTCAGCCCACCCTGGACATTCACCGAATGAGCCTTCGTGAGCGCCCTCCTCTTCCCGAACTCCACAGCAGAGCTGTCTGACGTTGATCGAACAGCTCTCCTGTGGAGCTCGGGAACGGGAGAGCGCCACAGGAGTGAGGCTCAGCGGGCCGGCCGGGTGATCACCCTCGCTGCCGGAACAGCGGCTGCGAGCCGCGCGATGCCGTCCGGATCTGACCGGGCACAGCGTTCCGAGTCCTTGGAACTGCGAAAAGGTTCCATTTGGCGGTCCGCAGCCAACCGAAAGCTGCAAATGGTTCCAATTGGCGATCCAGCCCGGTGCATGGGTGTGGGGGCAATCTAGACGATGTTGAAAACAGCCGTGGTCCACCCTGGCAATTCACCGAGTGAGCACGGGCCGGCTGGGATCATCGAGCCAGACCGACTGGCCGTCAGGTCCGACGGATATGCCGAACCGGTCGTGGCTGGGCCGGCCTTCGCTCACCCACCACTGGTACGCGGCTTCGACTTCGTCCCACAACCGCCGCGGTCCCCACTGCTTGATCATGATGTCCGGCTCGTTCGGGTCAGCGTTGAAGATCGCGAATGATCCTGACTCGGCGTCGGCGAAACCGATGGTGTGCCAGTAGCCGTGCTCGTCGTCGGTCTCATACCAGGTCCGGCACTGCGGCACCCGCAACCCGATCGCGAACGAACCGTCGAACACCAG
>JAICSB010000508.1 GCA_025937115.1 Pseudonocardiaceae bacterium
AACTGCCGCAGTTCTCGTCCGCACCGACCGACCACGCCGGTGTGCTGTCGTCGGCGGGAGTGGGCATCCGGTTGTTCACCGTCGCACAGCGGGGCGGCTACGCGCCGATGATCGGCGGGGTCGGCTACGTGCTGGCGCCCGGGGACGCCGCCTCCACGTTGAAAACCATTGCGGCGAAAGATGTCTGGGTGCGACCGACCGAGCGGGCGCGGGCCGAGGCGATCAGCCTGCCGAGCGCGGAACCGCCGGTGAAGACGGCCGCGGGCACCTGGGGCGTCAGCTCCCCGCGGGTGCTGTCCGACCTCTTCTGGATCGGTCGCTACGGCGAGCGCGCCGAGAGCATGGCGCGGTTGCTCATCGTCGCCCGCGACAGGTTCCACGTGTACCGGCATCACCAGCACAGCGAGGAAAGCGAATGCGTGCCGGTGCTGATGGCCGCGCTGGGCCGCATCACCGGAACCGACACCGCGGCCGACGGCGACGGCGCCAGTGACGGGGCCGAAATGATCGCGGTCGCCCCCTCGACGCTGTGGTCGCTGACCGTCGACCCGCACCGGCCCGGCTCCCTGGTGCAGTCGGTGGAGGGCCTGGCACTGGCCGCCCGGGCGGTGCGCGACCAGATGTCCAACGACACCTGGATGGTGCTCGCCGCGGTGGAACGCGCGCTGGCACTCGACAGCGAACCACCGGACTCGCTCGCCGAGGCCGACGCGTCGCTCACCCGGGCCCAGACGCAGACGCTGGCCGGGATGTTGACCCTGTCCGGGGTGGCCAGCGAGTCGATGGTGCGCGACGTGGGCTGGACGATGATGGACATCGGCAAGCGGATCGAACGCGGCCTGTGGCTGACGGCGTTGTTGCAGGCGACGCTGACCGTGGCGCGCGGTGCCGCCGCTGAACAAACCGTCATCGAGTCGACGCTGGTGGCGTGCGAGTCCTCGGTCATCTACCGGCGCCGCACCGTGGGCAAGATCAGCGTGGCGGCCATGGCCGAGCTGATGCTGTTCGACGCGCAGAACCCTCGGTCGCTGCTGTACCAAT
Source organism: Pseudonocardiaceae bacterium (assembly GCA_025937115.1). Next base: position 1,042 of record JAICSB010000508.1, read on the forward strand.
TGGACCGGCTGCGCGCCGATCTCAAGGACCTGCCCGGTTCGTCGGGGTCGTCGCGCCCGGAACGGCTGGTGGACGAGATCGGCACCCTGTTGCGCCGGTCCCACCCCGCCGAGCTGGAACGGGTGAGCGACGATGGGCGGCGCAACGAGCTGGCGCACCTGCTCAGTTCGGTACACACCGAGCTGCGTAACCTGGCCGAGGTCATCACCACCACGCAGCTGGCCTTGCCCGGTGGCATGCAACCGATTTGGGGCCCCGACGTGCGCCGGATGATGCCCGCCTAGCCGGACGACGATGCAGCCCGCGAAGCGGGGTGAGGAGGAGTACGGCAATTCGGCCTAGCCGGACGACGATGCAGCCCGCGAAGCGGGGTGAGGAGGAGTACGGCAATTCGGCCTAGCCGGACGACGATGCAGCCCGCGAAGCGGGGTGCGGTCACGCGTTCGATGTCACCCGATCCGCGGCGACACCGTGGTAGCGATGTGGATCGGACAGTCGCCGACGCCGCACCATGTGCACCAGTGCCAGCACCGACAGCGTGGCGGCGTAGATGCACCACAGTGACGCGAACGCGTGCACGTAGAGGACGGCGACCACGATCAGCCCCACCAGGTTCGCTATCCCGAACACCACAATGGAGCGATAGCCCGACATCAAGGCCGGCCCGATGACAGCGATGACGTAGAGCACCGCCCACACGTAGCCGCCGTGAACGCCGGTCTGGTACTGCAGCGCATGGGGACCTCTCGTCACTTTGACTGGTTCGGTGAGCACGATGACAGCCAGATAGACCGACACGACGGTGCCGAGCACCGCAAAAGGTGCCACCCGTAGCCGGGCACCGCGCGGTTCCAACATCAAGATCGCCCACGGGACCAACGCGGGAAGCAGCGGCAATGCGATGAAGACATAGGCGAGCATCGCCAAGTGGGCCATCCCGGGGGAGACAACGCCGTTGGGCCACACGGCCGCCTCGATGAACTGGTGGGCTGCGAACACCGTCGGCAACAAAGCAAATGGGACTTCGCGCCAGTGCTTCACTTCATGCAGGGTCGCCACCGCGACCGGTACGAGGGCGGTACCCACCACCAGATCCGCCGTTATCGAGAAGCACATCGCCGCAGTGTTCCCATTTATGCCGCTGCGAATCTCGCCACGGTCCCAGGCGCGACTCAGCCGGCCACAGACGTGGGACCCCGGGACTCCGACGTCGCGTCGTCGACGACGGTGTGGATGAATTTCATCTTCTCCAGCACCGCGGCCGGCAGCACGAACGGGTACAGGTCGTCGTGACCCATCGACCGGTTCACCATGTTCAGTGACCACGACAACGGCAGCCACATGTCGATGATCGTCTGAAAAGCGCTGGGCCCTAGCGCCGGCCGATCGAAAGTGGCCGACGCCGCCGCCAGTCCGCACCACGCCGAGGTGTCCAGCGCGTCCCGGATGTGCAGGTAGTGGGCGAACGTCTCGGCCCAATCCTCGCTCGGATGCATGGTGGCATAGGACGAGACGAACTGGTCCTGCCAGCCCTTCGGTGCGCCCTCGCTGTAGTGGCGGTCGAGCGCCTCGGAGTAGTCGGCGTCGGGGTCCCCGAACAGCTCGTTGAACCGCTCCAGGTGGTCGCGGTACGGGGCGATCAACCGGTAGAAGTAGTAATGTCCGATCTCGTGGCGGAAGTGCCCCAGCAAAGTCCGGTACGGCTCGTCCATCTCGACCCGCAGCTGCTCGCGGTGCACGTCGTCACCCTCGGCCAAATCGATTGTGATGACGCCGTTCTCGTGCCCGGTCATCACGTTCTCGTGTGCGCTGGACAGCAGCCGGAAGGCCAGCCCGTAATCGGGATCCTTGTCACGCCCGACGATGGGCAGCTTCAGTTCGTGCAGCTCGGCGAGCAGTCGTCGTTTGGCCGCTTCCGCCCGGGCGAATTCGGCCAGCCCGACGGTGTCGGCGTCGTTGGGCCGCTCGGTCGTCAGCGCGCACGACGCGCAGAGCA
>JAICSB010000299.1 GCA_025937115.1 Pseudonocardiaceae bacterium
GCGACGGCATACGCAATGGCCGGATCGGGAGCCAATTGCCCCGACTGATGTCTGATGCCGGCTTGGTTGACGTCGAATTTCAGGGTCGAGTGGTCCCGTTGACTCACTCGTTTCTTCATCGAATGCTGGACGGTCATCTCAGCCGTGCTCAGAAGGAGAACCGCCTCGACCGGGTTGACGTGGCCGAATGGTGGCGCCCCTTGGATGGAGCTGAGTCGCGTGGCCAGTTCACAACCGTGCTTGTGGCCTTCATAACAAGCGGAGAAGTCCCCACCGCAATCTCGGCGTGAGGTGGCACCGCGGCAGCGGCGCACCATGCGATTACTCTGGGCGGCTCCGCTGCGCCGGCGGTCCCGGCAAATCGGCGGCAAACCGAGCGACCTCCACTACCGGGCAGCGCGGACCCGACGCCTGCGCAAGTCGCAGGTCCGCGGTCACAAGCCTGGTATCGAGCGACTCCGCAAGGGCGACATACCAAGCGTCGTACACGGTGAGGTTGTCGCGCAACTCCCACACGCGGTCGAGAAACGGCTCGAAGGGGTACTGCACGGTCTGCACCACCTTGATCTTCGAGACCGCGCCTCGGGCCTGCCCAGGGTTGACGGCACCGCGCGCCCGCATCGAACGGATCGCCGAGGTCGCTTCGGCGGCGAAGATCGACGGAACATGCAGCACCGAGCGGTTCCGCAACACCTCACGAGCGTCGTCTCCGGCGGCCCCGGCCACCAGCAGCGCGTCGACCAGCACCGAAGCGTCAAAGACGGTCAATGCGCCGCACGATCGGCTCGAAGCAACGCGGCCGACGATCCGGTGGCAAATCCGTCGCTGCCCTCCGAGGCAAGCCGCTGCTCGGTCTCGGCCACCAACTCCGCAGGGGTCCGAGTTCGGGCGTTGCGGGTCAGCTCGGCGCGCAAATATTCCTGCATGCTCATTCCGGCCAGTGCGGCCCGCGTCTGATAGACGCGGTGCACGTCGTCAGGCACGTCGCGAACCTGAATCGTCGCCATGCAGCCACTCTAGCGCATGTTGCGCGATCGTGAATGCACACGCGCAGGCTTCCAGCTCAGGGGGAGCGGTAGACGCCACGGCGGTGATCTACCCGGACAACGACCACGGAGCGGGCGTCGTCGTCAATGCGGTATACCACGCGATACGCACCGCGGCGCGCTGAGTGATGCCCGGCCAGTTCCCGCTGGAGCGGCTTGCCGATCCAATGCGGATCGGCGGCAAGCGGACCCGCGATGAACTCGATGCACGCACCTACGATCTTGTCTGGCAGCCTGTGGAGGCAGCGCTGCGCGGTGGCGGTGAGCTGGATTCGGAAGGGTTCGTCACTCACCGGCGACGGCCGAACTCCGCCCGGACTTCCTCGATGCTTACTACCCGTCCCGCTGCGATGTCCGCCGCGGACTCTTGGATCTCCGCCAGTGCTCCCGGCTGGGACAGGATGTCGAGGGTCTCTTCAAGCGACTCCAAATCGTCAGGCGAGAGCACGACCGCTACGGGTCGCCCGTGCCGGGTCACGGTCACGCGCTCATGGGTCCGCTCAACCTCACTTATCAGCTCGGAGAAGTGGTCCCGCGCATCGCCTACCGACATCACGCTCATTGCCCCAATATACGCCAGAGTTCCCGCCAGATCGACGGATGACTCGGTAGGGCTACTGGTACAGCGCTTCGATCTCGTCTGCGTACTTGGCGGCGATCGGTCGACGCTGCAGTTTCATCGTCGGGGTGAGCTCCACCCCACCGGGTAGCCACTCGCGATCGAGCAGGGTCCATCGCTGGATCTGCTCGGGCAGCGACAGCTGCGTGTTGGCTCGCGCCACACCGGCGGCGACCTCATCGAGCACGCACCGCTGCCTGGTCAGCGCGCTCATGGAGCAACCGTCGAGTCCGTGCTGGACAGCGAACGCCCGGGCCGCGTCCGGGTCGAGGACCAGCAGTGCCACGTTGAACGGCTGGGCGTCGCCGATGCAAACCGCCTGTCCGATCAGCGGGCTGGACGTTTTCAGGCGCGCTTCGATGTTCGCCGGGGACATGTTGTGGCCAGCAATGTTGATGATCATTTCCTTCTTGCGGTCGGTGATCCGCAGATAACCGTCGCCGTCGAGCTCGCCGATGTCGCCGGAGTGCAGCCAGCCCTGCGCGTCGATCGTCTCGATGGTCTTCTGCGGCTGGTTGAGGTAACCGAGCATCATGCTCGGTCCGCGCATCAGCACCTCTCCGTCGTCGGCCACGCGCACCTCCATTCCCGGAACAGGCGTCCCCACCGTGCCGATCCTGACCCGGTCGATCGGATTGACCGTCGAAATGAGGACCTCCGACATCCCGTAGAGCTCGCACAGCGGCACCCCGAGCGCCCAGAAGAACTCGATCACCTCGGGGGGAACCGGGGCGGCTCCGACCGCTCCGGTCTCAACGCGGTCCAGCCCCAGACGCTCCCGCAAGCCCGACAGCACCAGGGCATCTGCCCGTTCGTAGTCGGCGAGCAGCGCAGCGGACGGTTGCTCGCCGGTCTGTTGTGCACGAACCAGCCGCAGCCCGGTCTCGATCGCTCCCTCGATGGCCTGCCGACGTTGATCATCCGCCTCGACGGTGACGGCGGCCGTGACGCTCGCCTGTAGCTTTTCCCACATCCGCGGGGGACCGAACAGCCATGTGGGTCGGGTTTCGACGAGCGCGGTTCCCAGGTCTTTCAGGTCGGGGCAGCAGGTCAGCGTCCCGCCGAGCAGTAGCCCGTAGTAGTGCTCCATCACCCGCGCAGACGCATGGGCCAGCGGCAGGTAGGACACCGCCGAGAAGCCGGCTCGGTAGGCGGGAATCGCTTCGTGCAGTGCGCGGGCGTTGGCGATGACGCCGGCGTGGGTCAGTTGCACCCCTTTGGGTGGCCCGGTCGTGCCCGACGTATAGATCAGCGTGACGACGTCGTTCTGATCTGCCACCGGCCAGATCGAGGACAGCGCGAAGCCGGGGTCGCCCGCCGCGTCGACTTCCGCCAAGCTCAGCATCCCCTGCCCACCGTCGACCGACACGAGATGTGTCAGCCGCGGGCAGGCCTGGCGTGCCCGCTGCAGGGTCGGAGCGAACGCCTGCTCGGTGATGGCTACCGCGGCACCGGCGTCGCGCAGCACGTACTCAAGCTGCTCCTGGGCGAAGGTGTTGTAGATTCCGAAGGTGGTCGCGCCCAGGTGCATGGCGGCCACGTCCACCCAGAAGAACTCCGGCCGGTTGCTCAGCATCAGTGCAACCGTGTCGCCGCGACGCACGCCCAGCGCGGCCAGCCCAGCCGCGGTCCGTCGTACCCGCTCGGCATATTGCTCCCAGGTCAGCACGGCCGAATCGCCCGGCGTGCGCAGCGCCACTCGCTGCGGGTGGGTTGCGGCACTGATCTGGAACGCCTCGCACAGCGTGGTCGCGTCGAGCGCGCAGACCTCGACCAACCGCTCGACCGTGTTCGTGCTCATCGTTAGTCCCCCGGTTGACATGTAACGGACCTGCACACCGTCGCCTCCCCGCCTTGGCGCGCGCTTGGCGTTCGCTTGGTGACCCGTTGGGCGCGGCTGGTGGCGTCACCGGCTCGGGCCAACCAGGGCAGCGCACCCATCGCTTCGTCGGTCTCGACGGCGATCGCGAGGTCGGCCAGTGCAGCGTCCGGGTCTCCGAGCGCCAGCGCGGCTTCGGCGGTGAAGTAGGCCGCCGACCCGCTGATCACGTTCACCGACGCAGCGCAGGCCAGTCGGCGGTAGGGCAGTAGCTGGTCGCGCAGCCGGATCACGAGGTCGGTGTCACCGAGTCGGGCGGCGGCCAGCAGTGCCCAGCACTGGGCCACCCGGGTGGCCAGCGCGGTGAACCGCCTCGTCGGAGCGTGCAGGTCGAAGGTGGCACAGATCAGCGCGTCGGCCTGCGACCACCGCCCCGCCAGGAGCAACAGGCTGCCCGGGCCCAACCCAGCTGGGTTTGCAGCGGCGCTGATCGCAACTGCTTGACCAGCGGTGCGGCCAGCTCGACCTCGCAGGCCGCCTCCGGAACGCGGCCGAGTATCACCAGCGAGTCGGCCCGCAACAGCCGGGCGCCGGCGACCACCCGCGGCGGTAGCCCGGGAAGTCCCAGCAACTCGGTGGCGGCGGCTAGGCACTGCATGGGGTAGTCGGGAGTGCGCAGTGCCATCGCCCGCAGGCGCGGCACGTGCGCCAAGCAAAGATCGTCGGCCAGCCCCCGAGCGAGCGTAAGGGCCTCGTCGGACTGGGCCGCCCGACGTTGCGGGCTGCCGTCGTAGTAGCGGGCTGCGGCGAGGCAGGACAACGCCAGCGCGCGTTTGCGTCGGGTCGGCCAGCCGCGCCAGCGCGCGACCGAGGACGTTGACCAGGCCCTCGTCGACCACGCCGTATCTCACCGGATACCAGTTCGACTCGCCCATCGCTCCCAGCGCCGCGGTGATCAGGGGCGGCCGGTGCGGTTCTCAGACCCGCCGCAGGTTGGAGACATAGGCCTGTAGTGACGCCGTCGCCGCCGCCGGTGGGTCCCCCGACCACAACTCCTCCAGCAGGGCATCCACCGACACCGGCCGATCCACCCGGCTGAGTAACAGCCCGAACAGCGCACGCTGCCTGGGTGGGTCACAGGTCGACCAACCGGCCGCCGACCACCGCCTCCCCCGGGCCCAATGCCCGCAATTGCACCCCGACGCCCATGCCGTCACCGCCAGGTATGCAGCGTGACCGGATCCCAAGCCGGTCCAAGCCAATTCCAAATGCCCCGCAGCGGTGATCTCAGGGTGCTCTGAGCTTCCCGAACTCC
>JAICSB010000753.1 GCA_025937115.1 Pseudonocardiaceae bacterium
GAGCACTCGCGAGACATGCATCTGCGAGATACCTACTTGCTCGGCGATCTGCGTTTGAGTCAGCTGGCGAAAAAACCGCAAGGCGAGAATCGTCCGTTCCCGGGGAGCGAGCTCGGCCAGCAGCGGGCGCAACGCCTCGCGATCATCGATTAAGGCCAGCTCGCCATCCAGGCCGCCGATGAATTCGCCCAGCGTGGCCTTGCCCTCTCCGGAGCCGAGCATCTCATCCAGCGATGAGCTCCGGTACGCCTCCCCGGCTTGCAGCCCCTCGATCACCTCAGCGATCGGTAGTCCCAGTCGGTCGGCGATCTCGCTGGGTCTCGGTGCGCGGCCGAGCTGCTGGGACAGCTCCGCCAGCGTGCCCCTGATCACGATGTGCAGATCCTTCAACCGCCGGGGCACCCGCGTCGACCAGCCGTGGTCGCGGAAGTACCGGCGCACCTCTCCGGTGATCGTCGGTACCGCGAACGAGAAGAAGTCCGAGCCACGGACCGGTTCGAAGCGGTCCACTGCGTTGATCAATCCCACGGTCGCGACCTGGATGAGATCTTCCAGCGGCTCACCACGGCCGGCGAATCGGCGCGCGATGTGCTCGGCCACCGGCAGATAGCCACTGATCAGTTGCTCGCGCAACTGCTGCCGTTCCGGGTCGCCGGGAGCAAGCTCGGCGTACCGGCGCTGCAGCGGGACCAGGTGTGCATATTCGCCGTGTTCGGTCCCGACCGAAGACACGGACGGGGTCACGGATGGGGTCATGTCTGGGGCGCCGTCAAGGCGTCTTTGGCCAGGGTGATGCGTACCCGGCCAGGCCGGCCAGGTTCAGCGGGCACCGATGTGGCGCCGACCTCGTCGGCGAGGCACTGCAGCACCCGCCACGCGAACGAGCCGGTGGGCAGTGGATCCGCCAGATCGTCGACGTCGGTTTCGGCGGCCACCTCGATCCGCTCGGGCCGTACGGTGAACGTGCAGTACAGCGTCGCGTTGGCGGCGGCGATCCGGACCAGCATGGCGCATAGATCATCGACCGCCATCCGGAGGTCATCGATCGAGTCGAGGTCGAAGTCGGCCCGGGCGGCGAGATCCGCCGCGACGGTGCGGATCGTAGGGATCGAGACAGTGCTGGCTGTCGTGCGCAGCTCAAGCGACAGCACCGACTCATCCGAGTTGGAGTCTGCCCCGTGGTTAGGCATCGAGGTGCCGCTGTCCAGGTAGGTCACCGCGATCGAGCCGCATCAGAGGTAGCCCCGGTTAGTGCGACGCGCCCGGCTGCAGCAGCCATCGTCGACTCCTTTACTTTCTCGGTTGCGGCTCGCCAGCCTCGTCAGGTTGATTGCTTCAAGGCCTCCGGAACCGTGTCGGCGAAGGTGAACTGGCCCCGCAGTTCGGTCGCCTCCAGAGCCCGGTTGGCGATGCGGGAGTGGCACACCATCCGCAGGGCGCGGCGCTCGCGGTTGGCGAGCTCGTTGGCCTCGAACAGAGCGGACAGACCGGCAGAGCCCAGGAACTCAACGCCGTCAAGGTCCACCACGACGACCTGAGCGGCGGATAGCTGTTCGTTGAGGAAGCTGGCGAGTTTCGGCGCTGTCAGCGTATCGATCTCCCCGGTCACGGTAACCACGCGTGCGTCGGGTCCATGCTCGGCAACCTGCAAGCCGATGATGTCCGCGGGGAAGTCGTTGTCCACC
>JAICSB010000331.1 GCA_025937115.1 Pseudonocardiaceae bacterium
ACAACCCCTGCAGGACACACCACGCCCACCGGATACCACTGGCTCCACAGCCGCGACCCCACCACCATCACTGGTGTCCGGTGACCACGAGACCCGCCGCTGGGTGTCACGCTTACCGCAGGCCCGACAGATTTCCTCGCCTAGTTGGGGCCGCTGATCCCCGCCCGAGCAGGGTGCGGCCGTGCACGGTGAAGATGTAGGCGTCGACCTTGTCGACGTGGTGATCGCCGGGCCGGGAACGCCGAGGACCGCGGGCACGACCAGCGCGCTGATCTTGCTAGGTGCCGTGCCCTGCTGGGCGTCGTCCTCGACCGTGCGCTGTGAGTGCCTACAACCGCGGTGTAGGCACTCACGAGGCTGGTACTCCAGCCGCGGGTCAGTGTTGCTTCCGGCTGGTGTCGCAGCGGGCCGCGGCTGGGCGGATTGCGTGGACCCGGCGGGTTCCGAGATGCAGCCTTGCGGGGGCTATCGGGCCTGCCGGCAATGATCGCGTTGACGCGTGGTCTGCCGCGACCGCCCGAGCCCACCGCGCCAGACCGGCGATCGTGCTTGCGACCGTTGCCGCGAGCACGATTATCAGCAGCGCCTGCCCGCCGCTGCGGTCCATCGTCAGGATTCCGGTGCGGTTCAGGACGAAGCCGGAGTAGAACGCCCAGCACAATGCGCCTGCACCAATTGCACCGGACACTGTGGTCACCGCGCCGACCACAGTGGCGGTGAGCGTGAGCAGCACCAGGCCGACGCGGGCGTCGTCGCCCGCTCCAAACGCCCAGGAGATCATCGTCGCGGTGATGCTCGCGGGGAAGCCGACGGCCAGTCCGAGCGGGCCGGGGAGGGGGATACCGGCCCGCTCGGGGTGCCGGTAGGTCAGGTCGTCGTGTCGTACCAACATGGGTGTTCCTCGGTTTGCTGTCGGCACTGTTCACAGCAAGCATGTGCTCGGATGAGAGCAGGGGAATCGGTCTTGCCGCTCTTCTGACGCTCTTAAAACGGATTTCTAACGCTGCGCTGACGTGAGCACACTTCGAAGCTTCCTCCCGTCTGGGCCACGGGGTTACGGGGTTGTTCGCAGGCTGCTGGCTGATTATGCGGATCTTGGTTGTGCCATCGCCTGGTACGCCCCGGAATCAACGTCATCGCCGGTGACTGCCTTGGCGTCATCGAGGGCCCTGGGCTACATCAGCCCCCAACGTGATCTCGGGGAGAGGATGCTGGGACGTCCGGTGGTGATAGAGGGGCGATGACCAGCGTTTCCGTGAGATCATCAGGCGTCAGCAGCGGATCTGGGCCACGGGGGAGGCCGCCCGGCGGTGGCCCGCGCGGGGGTGGTGATCAGTTCGGTTGCCTCGGCATCCAACGTGTTGATCAGCGTGGCGATAGTGCGTGCTGCCTCGTGCACGGCGGTCCGTGTGGGGTGAGCGTGCATGCGGGCCAGGGAGGGTGTGTCCTGATCGCTGGCGATGAGCCATCTATCGAAGTTGTGTCGCGCCACCTTCATTGCCAGTTCAGCGTCGTGCCACTGTCTCGCCGCGATCGCAAGGGTAGTGGCATCGCTGCGGACTGTATGGTGCCGCGGGAACTGGTCGTGGTTCATGCCGGTGACCCTTCCTGCGCGGCGCGTGGTGGGGCGGGTGACAGCGGGCTCGATCCGGGCGTGTGGCAGCAGGACCACCGGCACCCGGGCGACGGGTGGAGGGTCTGGGGCGGTGACCGAGGGTGGCAGTGTGCTCAGGGTCTGAGGCTCAGTCGGGCGTTTCGCGGTGGGTGTGAGGCCCAAGACGGCCCCGATGTCGGGGACCGATACCGCGCCCACTACCTGTAACAGGACACTCTTGCGCTCCAGGCTGGCCAGTGTGGCGACCAGCGCGGGGAACCGGGCACGATATCCGGCCTCGAGTTCCCGCTCGTGGTGCCCGCAGGAATCCGTGGTAGCGGCGGGCACCGGCTCGACAGGGACGAAGGTAAGCGGTGGCGCCGCCCATGCCCCCCACCCAAGGGCGTCACCACCGCCGGGACCGGCCGCTGTCCTCCTATCTCGGGCCTTCATCCCGGGTCGCGGCTGCCGGTCGCTGGGTCCGGTCAGGCCGCGGGCCACCGGAGTTCGTGCAGGCTCATCGGCGAGTACCCAGCACGCCGGGTGAAACAGTCGAGGCCAGCGTGGTGATGGGGGGACACCCACGCGAGGGGCGACCGTGGGACCACGCGACGGTCCGGGAACGCGCATGAATACCCCTAGGATGACAGGTGCTCCGGCGCGGAGTCGCCGGGCATTAATGACGCGGGTCCGGGGCGTGGATTAGGACAGCCATGCACCTGCACGTGCATTGGAGAGAAAGCTAGCAGGTGGCCCTCGCCGCGTCAATGCACGTGCGCCTGCATCGGCTCCGCGCGGTGCGGAAGCTTTCTCCGCGGGAGACGAGGGTCTCTCACAAGACCGCGTCGGGAGGTTGAATTGGCCCGTAGACTTTCGTGAAACCGTTCAGCAGACTCTTCATGAGACTGTTCAGCGGGTTTATGCGTGACCTACGGAGCCCGCTGCAGTGGCCCCACGACCGCGTACTACACACCCCATGCCGGACCTCCATGCATCATCGGGCACCGAGCCTCGCAGCTCATACGGGGACGCCGCTGACACACATCATGTACCGCATCCTGGGGCACCCACCGGGCCCAGTCCTGGTCCATCCGGAGTCGAGGCCTGCCGGAGGCACCTGCGGTTTATCGTGAGCTTGGGAACAACATGACCTGGGCTGGCTATCGCACTTAAGCAGTGGTTTCGGTTAGCCACGGTGAGTGCGGGCAGCGCCGGCACGTAGAGGTCCATAGAGATCGGACCGAAATCGTCAGCAGGCCCAGCACGATCGCCAGCGCGCGGCCGACCGCCTGTTCAGGCGTCCCTGCGGGTGGTCGGTCTTGGTCGCCGGGTCGGCGTTTGTGACCGTGGCGGGCACGCAGCGTCCTTCCAAGTCGCACGCTGCCGCCCGCCCAACCCTTTCATGAGCGCCGGGCGGGCGGCGTGGGATGGGTCTACGGGTGCAGCAGCGCCTTGATGGCGCGGCGCTCGTCCATGGCCCGGTAGCCCTCAGCGGCCTGCTCGAGGGGCAGGGTGAGGTCGAAGACCTCCCCGGGTCGATCTGCCGGTTCCAGATCAGGTCGATCAGGTCGAGCAACTCGGGCAGGAAGCCGCCTCACTCGTACAACGTCTGCTGCACGAAGCCGGCTACAGCTTGCAAGCCAACAGCAAGACCCTGGAAGGCACCTCCCACCCCGACCGTGACGCTCAGTTCCGGCACATCCACGACACCGCCACCGCGTTCCTCGCCGCCGGGGCGCCGGTGGTCAGTGTGGACCGGAAGAAAAAGGAACTCATCGGCCAGTACAAAAATAATGGCAAGGAGTATCGCCCTGCCGGCGACCCAGAGAAGTCGAGGTCCACGACTTCCTCGGCCAGGCAGGCAAAGCGATTCCCTACGGTGTCTACGATTTGGGCTCCAACACCGGATGGGTCTGCGTCGGCACCGATCACTCGGGCTCGGTTGGGACCATCCGCTTGCCCCCGCACAGGGTGGGTTTCTGCTCGCCATTCCGATTCTGTGGACTCTCGGGATCATCTTGGTGGTGATCGGGTTGATCCTGGTGGTGCTCGGGTCCGTTGGGAATGCCATCGGCGGCCGATGGCACTATTTCTGACTCTCCGCGTTCGACCGGAGCTCGTGTCCGCCACTGGCCGCACACCTCGGCGATGCGGCGACCCACCTGCCGCGGTAAACGCTGAGGAAACCGCGCGAGCCCACCGCAGCCCAGCAAACCGTCGCCGCCGCTCGGTCAGATGCGGCCGCCACATCTCGTAACGACGAGCCAACGACTCCACCGCGCCATGTGAGTGAGCGACCGGCGGGGCTGATCCACACCTGGCCCTTGCGGGTAAGGCTGAGCCGTCGGCTCGTGGGTCCCCGGTGAGTTCCACCCACCCTCGCTGCTGTAAACCCGTTAGGCGCTTGGGATCATCCGATCGACAAAAAGTTGTCGATGTCGTGCCCGTGTGCCACGCTCGTAGGCGACCCCCTCCGTAGCTGAGGGGACAGCCGGCTCGCCGGTACAACCCAACATCGTCGGCTGTCGCACATCCGGCTAAAAGGGACGCAGAGACCTCGTCTCCAGCGGAGACCATAGGGCGACCCATCGGGTAGGCGACGGTTGGACCTGATCGGCTCGCGCCGTCTGCCTACGTAAACGCATCAATGCGTGGGTTAGGTGAGGGCTGTGCTCCTATCTGGCCCGAGACGCCAGGTTGGTTAAGCGCGCCCGTTACCAGAGCTGCCCCCGTCGTCAGGGGCCATTCCTTCCGAGCGAAGTCTCGGACGGAACGTAGCTTCTTGTTGAGTTTGCGCTTAGGTGGCACCGACCCTCCCTACGGCACTATCAGTCCCGCTGAAGGAACCGGGGCGCAGGCCTTCCATGGTTGGATTGATCTGAT
>JAICSB010000350.1 GCA_025937115.1 Pseudonocardiaceae bacterium
TCAGCCAGCCCGTCGGCTCGTGCGCTACTGCGGACGTTCGCGCCGCCCACCACGCAGGCGCGACCGCCAGCGGAGGTGCCCACCACTTGAGCCTCGGCCGATGCCATTGCTTGCCTCGTCAGGTCTCTGCGCCGTCGCATTCTTTCCTTTGAAGGTGTTTCGTCCACTTTACCAATACTTGAACAACTTCAGCTCGGCACGGCGCGCGCGCCTCGACTACTCCGAAAGAGTCAAGATTGACCCACCATGTGACATCGGAGGAGCGCGGACCGATGCAGTGTGTGCGCGTCCACACGGACGGGCGCGCTACACCGAAGGGACGACGAATGAGCACAAGTTGGCGACGCCGGTTGCTTGGCACGCTTGTGGGGGCCGTTTCGGTTACCGCGCTCGCGTCAATTGCAGCTCCAGTCGCAAATGCGGCACCCGCGTGCAGGGCGGGCTTTATTTGTCTTTACCAGAACACGAACTATGGCGGACTATACAGGGAGTACCAGGCTCCTTCTGGGGCCAACCAGGCAATCTTGTATGACCTCAGCAAGCCGCCTTTGAACGACTTTCAGAATCTGGCGAGCTCGATGGTGAATAATACGGATCGATACGTCTATCTTTGCCGGAACAATGGCTGCCCCGCGGGCACCGACGCCTACCTCGCGAAGCCAAACAGTGTGGACTCGACCTTCACCAATAACAGCTTCAACGACCGGACCAGTGGGGTCTTCATCATGCCAAAGGGCTACCGGCCCCCGGCCGGCCCCGCGAAGGTCCCGGCACACTAGAAGCGCCGCACTTCTGGGACCGGGTGGGTCACGTAAGCACGCGCTCGCGCACGTGGTCATCGTCGTATGTATTTGCGGTCATTCGACCCACATCAGGGCTGCGCTGAGAGTCCCGGCGATTGCCTGGTGGGCTGCACGGTGACAACAGGTCCACTCGGGCCCCGGGTACGGAGGTCGCGCGCCCAGCAAGAAGCTGACCGCTCGAGAAGTGGCGCCGGCGATCCGCACTCGATCGTATGTGGGCGTGCCGGAGAACGCCTGAAAAGGCGAGCCAGGTGAATCAGGCGGGCAACCAGGACAGCTCATCGCTCGACCCGGAGAACAGGGTGTAGGGGCGGTTGCCCCATCTTCGCCCCCGGCTGTGCGCTGGCGTGCTCTTGGCGGTGCTCAAGGCAGATGCAAGATCGACGACACGGTGACCACGGAAAGCTCGGGGCGGTGGGAGCAGCCGCGTACCTGGGCGGCGCCATCACACTTCTTCTTTCTTAGCAGCCTCTGCCCCTGGGGTGGTTGATCTGGCCAACGGGGAGGCCAAGCACCCGCGATGGGCAACGGCACCAAGATCGAGGCATCTCACTGCCTGGCCCTATCCGTCACCAACGCCCGCAGCCACGGAGCGTCGCTCACATCCGACCGGGTCGAGCCATGTTCCATCGGCATCGACAAGCGGCCACAAGCCTCGGTGCTGACGCAGGTTTATGTCGCGCGGCATCCTGTGGACCGATCAAGGCGGCCGTGGTGCGGGTGAGCGTGTCAACCCGCGGTGGCCCCGGGGTGACGGCTTCTTCTGGCCCCACCGGCTGCAGCGGATCATGAGCTGTTCTGCCGGGTGCGGGTGCGGGTGTGGGCGAGGCGGTAGCTGGTGGTGCCGGTTTCGATGATGTGGCCGGCGAAGGTGAGCCGGTCGACGATGGCCGCGCAGAGCCGGGGGTCGGTGAAGGTCTTGGTCCAGCCGCTGAAGGGTTCGTTGGAGGCGACGGCGACGGCGTTGCGTTCCTCGCGTTCGGTCAGGACCTGGAAGAGCAGTTCGGCGCCGCGGCGGTCCAGGCTGAGGTAGCCCAGTTCATCAAGGCAGAGCAGGTCGACGCGGCCGTAGCGGGCGATGACCTTGGACAGGGTGCGGTCGTTGTCGGCTTCGGCGAGTTCGTTGACCAGCCGGGAGGCCAGCACATAGCGGACGCGGTGGCCGGCTTCGGCGGCGGCGATTCCGAGGCCGATGAGCAGGTGGCTCTTGCCGGTGCCGCTGTCGCCGATGAGGCAGACCGGGGCGCCGGAGGCCACCCAGGTGCCGGTGGCCAGGGTGGCGATGGTGGCGGGGTCGACGTTGTCGTTGGCGGTGTGGTCGAAGTCCTCGAGGCGTTTGGGGCGGGGGAAGCCGGCGTCGTGGACGCGGCGGGTGCGGCGGCGTTGGTCGCGGTCGTCGCACTCGGCGAGCAGGGCTTCGGCCAGGAAGCGGGCGTAGCCGAGTTGTTCGCGTTCGGCGGCGCCGATCATGTCCTCGACTCGGGAGCGGATCGAGGGCAGTCGCAGCTCGCGGCAGGCGGTGTCGATCGCGGTCAGTGCGGCGGGGTCACCGGGTCTGGGTCGCGGACCGGCCCGGGTCGGCGGCGGGGATCCCGCTGCCGGCGTGGGAGTTGTGGTGGGCATCAGATTGCCTTCTCGGGTTCGGGATCCTCACCGGCGGCGCCGGTGGGAATGGGGTCGGGGGTCGGGCAGCGGCGGCGCAGCAGCTCGTCGTAGGCCGTCACCGAGGGCAGCGGCCGGGGATCCTCAGCCAGCACCGGCGCGAGGGCGGGTCGCTCCGGCAAGCTGACAACGCGGGCTGCCTGGTCGCCGACGGCGCCGGCCCGCTCCCCGACGGCGGGGGGCTCGGCGGCGGCGCGGCGGGCTTCAACGGTGACCAGGTCGGGGTTGGGGACGCCGAGGGCGAGCGCGGTCTGCATTCCGGTGATCACCGCGTGGGCGGGCAGCACCCGGTGCAGTAGCAGCACTTCGATCAGCGCTCGGGTGCCGGCGGCGTCCCCGCCGTCGCCGGTGTCAGCGCCAGCGGCGGCGCGGGCGGCGGCCCAGAAGGCGTCGTGGGTGGGGGTGAAGGTGCCGGCGGCGCGGGCCTGGGACAGCGCCGTCGCGCCGGGCAGCGCGCCGGGTTTGCGGGCCAGCACCTCCAGGTAGTGGTCCAGGTTCAACACCTCCCCGCCGCGGGCGGTGGCTCGTGGGTGGGTCGCGACGTGCCGTGGCCCGTCGAAGACCAGCAGCTCGGTGGCGCGCAGCAGGACCCGGACCCGGCGTCCGATCAGCTTGGCCGGCACCGAGTAGCGGCACTGGCGCACCGTGATCCGGGCGTGGCGGTCCACCCGCGGCGTCAGGGTCAGCCCGGTCTCGAACCGCTCGTCCGGCAGCGGGAGAAGGACGCGGGCCTCGAGGTTGAAGTCGTGCCCGACGGTCTGCGGGCGGCCGGTGATGCGCCGCGCGTCGTCGCGGCGGTCGAACTCCGCGAGGCGGGTGTTGAGCTCGGCCAGCGAGTCCACCACTGGCATCGGGACCAGATGGGTGCGGCGGAACCGGCCGCCCTCGCCCTCGACCCCGCCCTTCTCGTGCGCGCCGTCGCGGCCCGGGGTGCAGTAGAACGACTCGAACCCGTAGTGCGAGCGGAAGATCGCCCACCGTTCGGACTCGATGCGGTTGCGCCCGAACAGCACCCGCGACACCGCGGCCTTGAGGTTGTCGTAGCGGATGTGGACCACCGGCAGCCCGCCGAGCACCTCGAACGCGGCGAGGTGGCCTTCCAGGAACGCCTCCTGGGACGCGGTGGCGAACGCGCGATGCACTGACTTGCCGGAGAACGAAAGCCGGAAGGTGAACAGGAAGACCTTGGTCTTCACCCCGGCCAGGATGATCCACAGGTCGGCGAAGTCGACCTCGGCGTGCGCGCCGGGTTCGTGGGTCTGCGGGACGAACACCTCCTCGAGGGAGCGGCCGGCCTCGGCCCAGATCTCCGGGCGGCGGACCCGCACGTAGTCCCGGACCGTGGAGTAGGTGATCTCGGTCTGGCCGTGCTCGGCGACCAGCCGGGCGTGCACCCGCCGGGCGGTGTGGCGCTGCTTGCGGGGCGCGTCGAGGTCGCCGCGCAGCATCTCGTCGATCACCGCCCTGACCGGGTCCAGTCGCGGCGCGGCCCGCACCGGGATCTTGCGCGGTGGCGGGGCCGCGCTGGCCAGGGCCTCGCGCACCGTGCGCCGATGCACCCGGTACCGATCGGCCAGCCCCCGGATCGAGAGCTCCTCGCGCCGGTGATCGCGACGGATCGCCTCGAACAACTCCACCTTCGACCTCGCCACCTGGCCCTCCCCGTCCGCCGCCGTCACTGCTGCAGCGACGGTGGCGGTGGGGCCAACTCAGACCGTCATAAGCGCCCCGGCGTGTCGGGAGGTGGGGCCAGATCAGCCCGTCACACCAGCCGAACACGACCACCAGATGGAGCCAGATCAGACCGACCAGGTGGGGCCAAACCAGGCTGTCAAACTCA
>JAICSB010000101.1 GCA_025937115.1 Pseudonocardiaceae bacterium
GAGCGAGTCATCGCACATTTCAAGTCGTGGCGAATGTTCCACACCGACTACCGCCGTCCCTATCACACCTACCGCGACGCGTATGACGCCGCCCGAGGATTGTTCTTCTTCTCAATCACATGGGGTTTTGAATAATGCTCATACTGTCGGGAATAGATGAAAGCGTCAGCTACTATTCATCATGAGAAACGGAGCGGTCGAGGAAAACTCCTGACCGCAATGCTTGTCTGAGGAATTATCGCCACCGCATCGAGCATACAAAGCTGGTTGAGCTTATTTATTGCGCATGGATTGGGTGCATTATACACTCACGGCTGGATAATCATCAACGATATCCTCAGCATCTTTCTTTTTGTGGGAATTCTTCAGTGGCGACTGAAGGCTGTGTACGCGTACCTTCTCACCCTCGTTATGAAAAACATCGTCAGCATCTTCACGTATCCAGATTTTCAAACAACGTTCATTATGGTGCCGGCCGCGTTCATGTATTTCTTCTTGTGGCTTTTCGCGATCACGAGCAAGCGTCACCTCTTTTCCTAACGCTTATAATGCGTTCTCCTGCAACCTGGCCGATCCATGTCTTCACGAGCGAGAGGGAGACATAAATCGATGTTGTCTTGAGACTCTGCGAACCAAAGGCTTCCTGCGCAAACCGACGCGGTGGACAGCGTTGAACGACATTATCAGGCGTTTGAGCCAGCGCAGCATGAAGGACACGCCCTGAGGAGATTCGTAACATCCTGAGAGCGAAGCACCGGTGACGGTGAGTTAATTTAACTCGCTCTTATCCGGCTTCCTTCGCAAGACCTTCAAGGCCATAACGGGCAACCGTCTCAGGGTCATCCAGCCTAATCGCGCGCATGCCGTCTCGTGCAAGCCGCTCGTTGATCTTATCGAGGTTGTTGCGAACGATCTCTTTCTCAGCATCCGTGGTCTTCCCTCGATGTGGCTTGCCAGCGTGCTCCAGTGATGCGTAATCCACTTTGTCCGTGGTGGATGCTGGAGTTGGCCTAATCTGCTTGCGAGGTGGATATGCCGGGTTTGCTCGGCGGATGACATCTACCATATCCCTCTCGCCTCCGAGTTTGTTGAACGCGTCGATCTCCATGGTCACGGCTTCCGGCGCTGACCCGCCACCCTGGTAGAGCTTGAGACTGACAACGCCGAGCGCACCCTTTCGGATAGGCTCAACCTCGTCCTGCGAGACCTCAATCTCGACTGGCCCATTATCCAAGGCTGGGTGCTGCTCAACGACGATACGTACTACCTCCTCCTCGTCCTCGATGATTTTATTGCTCAGGTCAGAAAAACGAACTACCCGTTGCCCCATACTGCCTGCACCTTTCTTGCGCGGAACATGCTCGCGACGGATGCTATCACCCTGCCTGGTCAGTCTTTTGAAGGCCCTCTGCATGCTAGTCCAATTTAGAAAACAACAACCCCTTAAGCTAGAGCTACCATCTCGCCCGGCAAGTGCAGCGAAGCGCACGCTCAAGGCCGCGCAGGCCAAGAGCCTTTACGGACCCCCTGCTGCGGGGCGATTGCTGATCCTGAGCTTCGTATCGATCGTCCCCCACTATCCAGGCGCAACAAACATCTTCGCCCCCAGACTTCAGTTGCGCCGCATCATAGCCGAATAGACGATTAGTAATATGCCGATGCCGAGCGGTCGGCCACTTATAATTCGACAACCAACAATGCAGATATTGATCGTCTCGTCCATGGCGATCGAAAAGCTCCCGCATCACCAGACGTAGCATGACACCGCAATTGGCTCAACCGCGGTGGCGCCGGGGCTGTACCAGACAGCTCGCTGGACTGCCATGACGGATAGGCTCAGTCCTCAAGGAGGCTAGCGCACACCGTGAACCAGCTGTTGGTCGTACTGAGCTCAAGCCTAGGGTGGCGCCAGCTAACCCGCGGCATGACCACGGAGGGGACCATCGTGGCCGGTACCGAGCGAGCCTACCGAGGATAAGCGCACGCAGCAGCCCGCGCAGGACATCACGGCGGCCCGAGGAGGCAGCGACCGCCGCGGAATGATTGCACTGATTGCCATCCTCATTCGCCGAGGATCTACAGCAAGATCAATTGCTTCGACCGGTTGGGATCAAGGAGGTGATGGACGACAACCGACCGGGTCCACATGGCCGGCTTCCTCGACGACAGACACATGATGCGAAGCCCGTCCACAGCGCTCTTGGAGTACCTAATGTGCCCGCAACACGTCAAGCTTCTCCTCAAGTATCTTCTTCAACTCCTCCTCTGTCTTGTCTCTCGCCACAGACTCAAAGCACGGGCATCGTGCCGCTTGAGCGTCTGTGCCGACCACAGCCTACCAGTCGAGGTGCAAATCCCGCGGCTGTTCAGGTCGCGCGCGAGGCCTACGTATCGGCTCTCCAGCCAGAACACGCCGGACGCATTCTCTGATCACCGCGGCCTCGGACTCACGCACCGTTACCCGGTCTCGCTCGAACCCGAACGGTCGGGGAGCGCCACCCCAGACTTTCCCGGCTTGGGCCACCTCCAACGCCTTCCTGCGAATCCGCTCAGCTTTGTGCTCACTCTCATACCGCGCCCAGGCTCCCAGCGTCCGCGCAACGGCTCGGCCTGCCGGCGTCGAGAAGTCCACCGGTCCGGCCTTGACCGTTTCCACGGCAACCCCGGCCCCTTCACAGACGTCGATGAACTCCTCCAGCTCTCGGCGAGCGGTGTAGCCGATCAGTGTGCCAAGCAATCACCGCATCGAGGACCCCTGCGCGAAGATCGGCAAGTAGGCGCCGGTACTCAGGTCGGATCTTGCCTGAGTACGCCGAGAAGTCGTTGTCGACGTACAGGCCAGCGACCGTCCAGCCCAGCCTCTTCGCCCGCTCGCGGCAGTCTGCTTCCTGACGAGCCCAGCCCGGCGCCCTCCCGGTCGTCGCTGATGCGGCAGTAGATGGCAGCTTGACGCACGAGTTCAAGGTACATTAGCGCATCCCAGGGTGCGCAACCTCAGATCATGAGCCACCTAAACAGGTTGACTCAAAGCCCTAACCTGCCCGCACGATCCTCGCCAAGTCCTGACACGTCGAGTCGTTACGCTTCTTCAGCTCAACCGCTAACGGAATCATCCGCTCATGTAGCTGCCACGATCCAACCTGCCGCACGAGCGTCAGAGCGCGTTGAGCGTTCTGGATTCCCTCTCTGACTTCACCAGCCCGCATGTCCGTGATTGCAAGAATGATCGCATCTAGCGCATTACACCAATGATCATACTTCGGCCGCTTCCTAAGTGCTGTTAAGATCTCGCCTCTAGCAGCTCCGAAGTTGCCCAACCTAAGCTCAGCCGATGCTAGAACACCGTGGCCATTGCCATATGAGGCAAAGCCAGGGAGAGACTGGCTGATGTCCGCATCAGCAAACAGGCTTCTCGCGGTTTTAAGTTCTTTCTTAGCCATGTCCAGCCGGCCTGACGCCACGTAACCCTCTACAGTTTCTCCCCTGATGACGGCGCGTACTTGCGGGTCAGCCGAGGTGTTCGCCGCTACCTGGCCCATCTGTAGGAGCTTAAGAGCAAACTCCGAGTTACCCAGAGACTTTTCGATGGCCCCGGCTGTCTGGAAGACGAGCGCCACCCGGTCAGTGTCACCAGCGGCAAAGTCCAGCGCGGCATGCATGTGTGCCCGGTAGTCGTCCACCAGACCCGCGTCACCGGCTGCCCACCCTGCCCGGCGGTGAACATCCGAGACCAGGAACCTCAAGCGTTGGTGCACATCAGGGGTGGCCTGAGCCTTGAGGAGCTGCTCTCCGGCTCTTGCCGTGGCTGCAAGCGGCTCCCTGGTCGCCCGGCCCCCTACCTGCCGTTGCAGGGCTTGTAACTGGAGCATGGTCTGTTCGTAGGCCTTGAGGTCAGCTACACCGATGCGCTGTGGTGGTTCGAGCAACACCCGGCGGATAGCCAGCGGTTCCGGTTGGCCGAAGACCGGCGCACCACACAGGATGGCTCCCGCCAGCGCTAACAGTTTGCGGCGTTCCACGTCCTCGTCCACCTCCTCCCCGACAGGTTCGGTGGTGTCCTCATCGTACGCAAGGCCCATGAGCCCGCGAGGGATACCAAGACCCTCCGCAACCCGCTCTAACACTGAATAGCCCATGACTTTGCGACCGCTAAGGATCTCGGAGACCTCAGACTGTGACATGGAAACAAGATCAGCTATCTGCCGCTGAGCCATGCCGCCCTCGACCAGGAAGCGGAAGATAGCGGAGACGTCTCGCGAGGCCAGCGCTTCACGCATGGCGGGAGTCATATTGTCAGAGTCCACGGGGAGGATCGTACCGTATGCGTTATTTTCAGAAGGTCTGGATACCCGTAGACGTTGCCGATGTTTTGAAAGCTAACGTCTGCCGTTTCAGTAAGGGCAAAATCCAATCGAAGCCTAGAATTCTTGAAGGAAAATGTCAGTGGACGCACCTCGAAAGCACAGTCCACATATTCGATCACATACTTTGCCACACCCGCCTGCAACATATCCCCCTCATGCGCCTGCGATGGCGTCAGCGTTGACGCCCACTTGTCGCCGCCTCCGATGTGATTCCCGCCCGCGTGAGCCCGACGATGAGGCCAGTGAAGGCAGTTATCACCGCTGCACGGCAGTAAGGACGCCCGGCAGGGTGTGCCAAAAACCCAGGTTTCGCTGGAGCGCCAATGCCACCGATCCTCCTCAGTACGCCCCAAGGGGTAGACCCGGGGTAGACCCAGCATCGGCTGAAGCGAAGTAGCAGACGGGTCAGCCGCCGAAAGGCGAACCTTCGGGTAGCCGTAAGTCTGGTTTGTCCACTTCCTCGATGTTGACGTCTTTGAACGTGAGCACTCGGACGTATTTAACGAAGCGGGCCGGCCGGTACATGTCCCACACCCATGCGTCAGACATCCGCACCTCGAAGTACACCTCACCGTCGGCATTGCGGGCCTGGACATCGACCTCATTAGCCAGATAGAAGCGCCGCTCGGTCTCCACGACATAGGCGAACTGTCCGACGACGTCGCGGTACTCCTTGTAGAGCGACAGCTCCATCTCGGTCTCGTACTTCTCGAGATCCTCGGCGCTCATCGACAGCCCATCAGTCGCTTCATCGGGTGCTGACCTCTCCTGCTCTCGGCAATACCCCATTCTGGACCACTACCGGCGGCACCATCGGCCACAACCTCGCCCGTGGCGCGCTGCGCGGCGGCGCGGTGATGCCGTGCATCCGGGCCGCCAGCACGACGTTGATGTAGCTGAATCGGTGTTCGGCGGATGGGCCATGCGCGAGTAGGGCCGCGTTATGCTCGGGCGTGCAGTAGCCCTTGTGCTCACCGAAGCCGTACCAGGGCATCCGCTCGTGGACGTCACCCATGATCCGATCGCGGGTCACTTTGGCCAACACCGAAGCCGCCGCCACGCAGGCGGCAGCCCGGTCTCCGCCGATCACTGCCATGTTCGGGGCCGTCAGGCCCGGTACCCGGAAGCCGTCGGTGAGCACGTAACCGGGATGCACCGCGAGACCGGCGACGGCGCGGCGCATGCCTCCCAGATTGGCCACATGCACCCCCAGCTCGTCGACCTCGTCGGGCGGAATCACCACCACGTTCCTCGCGACCGACCTGATGATGATCAGGTCGTGGTAATGCTCCCGGCGCGCCGCAGTGAGCAGCTTCGAGTCGGTGAG
The DNA here is from genome assembly GCA_025937115.1 of Pseudonocardiaceae bacterium. Next base: position 5,692 of record JAICSB010000101.1, read on the forward strand.
CCCGGCCAGCGCCGTCGCGTCGGCTGGTCGGAGCACGCACGCGGCGACCACCAGCGGCCCAGCGCAGGCACCTCGTCCCGCCTCGTCCACCCCAGCGACAGGACCCAAACCCTTGCGGTGCAGCACAGTCTGCAGGGCCCACATTCCAGCGTCCCTGCGCACCACCGCCCTCGGCGGTCGCGGCAGAGTCTGGCGGGTGCTGCGTCCCACGGCCGGCACAGTCGTCAGCCACGCCTCCTGGCGACCACCCGCTCCCGCAGCAGCCGGCCACCGCGCCGCACCGGCCAGCTGAGCACCAGGCCAGCGGCGAGCGGAAGTCCGGACGGCCCGAAGGGCCCCGGCGCGCCGAGCTCCTGAGGATGCTGCGGGTTAGGGTCGGAGATCCCTTGCCAACGCGATAGCGGGAGTACGATCACCCGAGCCTTGCCGATGACGTTACTCACCGGCACCGTGCCCGATCGCTGATCCGCCACGTGCCGTCGCGAGTCCGCACTGTTGTTCCGGTTGTCCCCCATCATCCACAGGTTTCCTTGCGGCACCGTGACCGGTCCGAACTCCTCCTGCGGCTCGTGCCCGATGAAGACGGCGTAGGGCTCGATCAGCGATCCGCCATTGACCATCACCCGGTTCTGCTTGTCGCAGCACTGCACGGTCTGGCCACCGACTGCGATCACCCGTTTGACGAAGTCGCGCTCGTCCGGCGGAGCGAGACCGACTAGTGCGCCGGCCTGCTGGAGCCCACGGATCAGGATGTTGTCCGATCGCTGGCTGGTGAACTCACTGGCCCATGAGTCGGTACCGCGGAAAACCACCACGTCGCCGGGTCTCGGATCGCCGAACCGGTAGGTCAGCTTGTCGACCAGCACACGATCGTTAGTGCAGCCTGGACAGCCGTGCAGGGTCGGTTCCATGGATGCCGAGGGGATCACGTAAACCCGAGCCAAGAACGTCTGGATCAAGAACGTGAGCACCAGCGCGGTCAGGACCAGGATCGGTACTTCGCGCCAGAACGAGCCCTTCTTCCGCTTGGACAGACGATGCCGGTGCACGCGGCGGACGGGGAAATTGTCGGGATCGTCGCCACGAACGGGTTCGGTCGAGCGAGCCAGGTGGGCCACGTCCTCAGGCTATCGACAGACGACCGGTGCGGGGGGATCAGGACGCGGAGGGCGTCTCACGCTTCTCCTTGATCTTGGCCGCTTTACCCCGGAGATCGCGAAGGTAGTACAGCTTGGCGCGCCGGACATCCCCGCGGGTGACGATCTCGATCTTGGCGATGTTCGGCGTGTGCACCGGGAAAGTGCGTTCCACGCCAACCCCGAAGGACACCTTGCGTACCGTGAAGGTTTCCCGCGCTCCGCCGCCCTGCCGGCGAATGACCGCGCCTTGGAATATCTGCACCCGCTGGCGGGAGCCCTCGATGACGCGGACGTGCACCTTGAGCGTGTCACCAGGCCGGAAATCCGGGATGTCCGACCGCAGCGACTTCGCGTCCAGGGCGTCCAGGGTGTTCATCGCAAGTCCATCCTCGTCATTCGTGTGCTGTGCACGGTTTGTAGCGCCCGGGTGAGCGCAAACAGCGGCGTCGGTAATGGCAAAAACTTCCGCCCTGGGGGCCGTCCCTGCCATGCTGCGCTGTAGCATCCGATCCAGTGTGCCAGACGTTGCAGTCGGCGCTGAAACCGGGAGCTGACCTGGGGCGGCGTTCATCCCCGCGGAGTAGCCAAGCGCTCGAGTACGGCGCGGTCGACTCCATCCAGCGCACCGGCTGGCAACGCCGCCAGCAGATCGGGACGCCGCGCCGCGGTGCGCTCGACAGCGCGGTCGCGACGCCAACGGGCGATCGCGGCGTGGTTCCCCGAGCGGAGCACGGCCGGGACCTCCCGTCCGCGCCACACCTCCGGACGGGTATAGCACGGCCCCTCCAGAAGGCCGTCGGAAAACGAGTCCTGGGTCGCCGAGGCAGGGTTGCCCAGCACTCCGGGCAGTAGCCGGGCAATCGCCTCAACCATCACCAGCACTGCGACCTCACCACCGACGAGCACGTAGTCGCCGATGGATATCTCCTCGACGGCGACCCGGTCGGCCGCGTCGTCGATCACCCGTTGGTCGATTCCCTCGTAGCGGCCGCAGGCGAAAACCAGCCGTGGTTGCGCGGCCAGCTCGGCCGCCAACTGCTGGGTGAAGGGCCGTCCGGCGGGGCTGGGCACCACCAACCGGGGTGCCGGCTCGCCGGCGAGTACGTCATCCAGCGCGTCGCCCCAGACGTCGGGCCGCATCACCATGCCGGGTCCACCACCGTAGGGCGCGTCGTCCACCGACCGGTGCACGTCGTGGGTCCAGTCCCGCAGGTCATGCACCGAGAAGTCGATCAGATTGCGGTCGATGGCCCTGCCGAGCAGGGCCTCCCGAGCCGGTGTCAGGTACTCGGGAAAGATCGTGACGACCTGGATGCGCACAGCTGTCCTCAGTCGAGCAACCCTGGGGGTGGATCGAGCACCACTCGACCACCAGCCAGGTCCACCTCGGGAACGATCTCTCGCACGAAGGGCACCAGCGCTTCGCCGTGGTCGGTCGCCAGCACCAGCAGGTCACTGGCCGGAGCGTGCACGACCTCACGGACCGTACCCAGCGTCGCGCCGTCTGGCCCTACCGCAGCCAAACCCTCGAGCTGGTGGTCGTAGAACTCGTCGGGATCGTCGAGCTCGGGCAGTGCGGTGACGTCAGCGGTCAGCACCAGGCCGCTTAGTTGTGCTGCCGCAGCACGATCTGACACCCCGGCGAATCGGACGAGCAGGGCACCGCTATGCGGACGTACGGCCTCCACCGTGAACGTGTGACCGCCATCACCACCGAGCTGCGCGCCGACGACGAAGCGTTGCTCGGGGAAGTCGGTGCGTACTTGCACCACAACCTCCCCCCGGAGGCCATGCGGTCTGCCGATCCGGCCAACCACCCTCTTGGACTGCTTCCCTAAAGGGTCACTGCCCGGCTGCACGATCGACACCTGCGCCACTGTGTTCAGCGGTCGGTATCGACGACGTCGACGCGTACCCCACGCCCGCCGATACCGCCCATCACCGTGCGCAGCGCCGTGGCAGTACGCCCGCCGCGACCGATCACCTTGCCGAGGTCATCGGGGTGGACGTGCACCTCAAGGGTGCGCCCCCGCCGCGTGGTCACCAGCTGAACGCGCACGTCGTCGGGATTGTCGACGATTCCCCGCACGAGGTGTTCGAGCGCGTCCGCCAGCATGCTCACACCTGGCCGTCCGCGACCGTCGCCGTGTCCTCCCGATCGTCGGCTGCGACCGGCGCGCTATCTGGTGCCTGCTCCGGCGCCGCTGCTGGAGCCGGCTGGGAACCCCTGGCTGACTTCTTTCGTGGCGTGGTCGCCTCGGTAGTCGGCATCTCGCCGGCCTGGGCCAACGCCCGATTGAACAGCTCGGCTTTGTCCGGCTTGGGCTCGGCTCGCTGCAAGGTGCCCTCGGCACCCGGCAGCCCGTTGAACCGCTGCCAGTCCCCAGTGATCTGGAGCAGGTGTTGGACCGGGTCGGTGGGTTGGGCCCCGACTTCGAGCCAGTACTGCACCCGCTCTGAGTCGACCTCGATGACGCTGGGGTGCTCTTTGGGGTGGTACTTGCCGATCGTTTCGATCGCCTTGCCGTTACGGCGGGTACGGGCATCGGCGACGACGATCCGGTAGTACGGCTGGCGAATTCTGCCGAGCCGCATGAGCTTGATCTTGACAGCCACGGGTCGAGCTACTCCTGTCAACGCGCGAGGTTCACGGTGAGCGCGCACGGCCCATGGTGGGGGCACGGAC
>JAICSB010000072.1 GCA_025937115.1 Pseudonocardiaceae bacterium
CGAGAGCAGGCTGGCCAGGTTGCCGGCGGTGAACGCCCGGATCCGGAACAGCCGCAGCTGGAACATCGGTTCGGCGACCTTCGTCTCCACCACACAGAAGATCGCCAACACCAGCACGCCGCCACCCATGGCGGCCAGCACTACCGGGTTGGTCCAACCCATCGTGTGTCCGGCGTAGGGCTGGATGCCGTAGGTGATCCCAACCAGCACCGCGATCAGCCCGACCGCGAAGGTCAGGTTGCCCCACCAGTCCGACCGCGCCGGCTGCCGTAACCCCGTGTCATGCAGTTTCAGGTACGCCCACACCGTGCCGAACAGCCCGACCGGGACCGACACCAGAAACACCAACCGCGAGTTGATCGGGCCGAGCACTCCGCCGATGATCAGGCCGAGGAATGAGCCGGCGATCCCGGCGACCTGGTTCAGCCCCAGCGCCAGCCCGCGCTGCTCGACCGGGAACGCATCGGTGATGATCGCGTTGGAGTTCGCCATCAGCATCGCGCCGCCGACGCCCTGCAATATTCGCATCACGATCAACCACAGCACCCCAGCGGTGCCGTGCATCCAGGTCACCGACAGCAGCACGGAGAACACGCTGAACACCGCGAAACCCGCGTTGTACATCTTCACCCGGCCGAACATGTCGCCCAACCGGCCGAAGGTGACCACCAACACCGCGGTGACCACGAGGTAACCCATGATCAACCACAGCAGCAGGCTGGTATTGCCCGGTTCCAAGGGGTTGATCCCGACGCCGCGAAAGATGTCGGGCAGCGCGATCAACAGAATCGACGCATTGATCGTCGCCATCAAAACGCCCAACGTCGTGTTCGATAGCACGATCCACTTGTAGTTCGCGGTCATGGATACCCGCTTTCGGCGAACCTGGCAAAGGTAGTTGCTTAGCCAAGCTAACACTGGAGCGGGGTAGCTGCAGCCCTGCGGCGGTCCAGCACCCGGCACCCGGCACGGTCGGGTGGTAAGGGTCGGCAGCGGGTAGCGGCCCGGCTCCGTAACGCGACATAATTGACCTTCACGCCCGCACCATTCCGCCGGAGACGGCCATGCCTGACGCGACTCCTGCCCCGCGCTCGCACGAGCCGACCATGTCCGGCGTGGTCACCCGCCCGATTCTGGTCGGTTACGACGGGTCCGCGCCCAGCCGGCACGCGCTTGCCTACGCGGCTGGCATGGCGCGCCGGATGGGCCAGCCCTTGGTGCTCGTCCACGTCCGGCCAACCCCGGCCTGTTACTCGATTGACTACGGGTTCACCCCACCCGCCGAGGACCCCGCTGAGCTGCTGGACTGGCTGCACGCCGAACTCGCGGAAACCATCGACACCACCGGCTTGACGGTGCAGCTGGTGCAACGCTGCGGCGATGCCGCTCGCCAGCTTGCCGAGCTGGCCGCTGATACCCGGGCCGACGCGATCGTCCTCGGTGCGCCCGCCCGCTGGGTGCACCAAATCGCCGGGTCGGTGCCGGTGTGGTTGACCCGCCACGCGCGTTGCCCAGTCGTCATAGTGCCCTGACCACCCCGCCGTTCGGCGCATCCACAACCTGCCCACAGCTTGTGCACACCCGGTCCGCCGATCCACACAGCGATCCCCACTCCGTCCACACCATGTTGATGCCAGCGCCGCGACGCTGCCCCTACGGTGTCCTCTCGTGAGCCAAACGCCTATCTATGACCAGATCCGTGGCGAGCGCATCAACGTTGATCTCCCGGCTGCCGGATCTGAGTCGCCACCGGTCGTTCCCCCAGACGTTGATACCCCAGACAAGGGCCGCTTCCCCGCTAGCGGGGCGGGTCCGGCGGTGTTCGCCCGGCCGCCGGACGTCGCAGCTGATCGGGCCGCGGACTGGTCGTGGTTCGCCGCGGCCGACCCAGCGGTACAGGCCGCGGCGAACGCGACCCGGCGGCGAAACCCGTAAGACGACCACGTTTACTGTGAGTTGATGCGGGGTAACTACCTGCAACCAACACGTTGGATCTTGAGACACGCAGGAGAGGACCCACAGCGATGACTATCACGTCCGACAGTCGCACCGCCGATCTGCCCACGGGGGTCAAGGACAAGGTACGCGACGCCAAGGACACCGCGCAGGCCAAGATTCAAGACATCAAGCAACACCTGCATGGCCGCACCGAAGCGGTGCAGGACAAGGCCGGCGAGACGACGCAGCAGGCCAGGGATCTGGCCGAACAGGCCGCGGCGAAGCTCCCCGTGTCAGTGGTCGGGCGTCTCACCCAGCTGATGGCGGTGGTGCGGCGACGGCCGATCCCCGCCGTAGTGGCCCTCATGGCTGTGTTGCTGGTGCTGCGACGTCTACTCCGTAGGAACAGCTGACTCCGCAGGGTCCGCTGACTGGGCAACGAATCTGACGAAGGAGCACCTGATGGGTATCGCTGACAAGATCTCGAACAAGGCCGAGGAGCTGAAGGGCAAGGTCAAGGAGGCCACCGGCAAGGCCACCGGCGACGAGCACCTCGAAGCCGAGGGAAAGGCCGACCAGGCCGAGGGAAAGATCAAACAGGCCGCGGAGAAGGTCAAGGACTTCTTTCACGGTTGAGTCTCATCCTGCGCTGCCCGGCCGGACGGAACCTTCACTCCCACCCGTCCGGCCGGGCACCTGCTGTGGTCATGCGCCGTGCGCAATATCGTCGTGGCGGAGGATTCAGCGGCGGTCCTACCGGGAGGTCGTCATGGCGTCAGCGGCGCAGCCGCCACGCAGGCTTGAGGCGCCGGGGAGGTCCGCTCGGAGTCACGGCGATCAAGACCAGAGCCGGTTGCTGCCGGTGCTCGCGGTGGAGCGGGCGCTTCGGGCGGTGGTGCTGATCGGCGTCGGCCTGATTCTGGTCACCCATACCCACACGGACTGGACGGATCCGGCACGGCGCTTCGCTGAGCAGCTGGGACTCGACCCGAGCCGCAACGAGACTGGCTGGCTGATCTCGCGGCTGGCCGGGTTCGGACCGCGCCAGGCCCAGCGAGACGGGTCGATCGCCATCGGGTACGGAGTATTGGAGGCGGTGGAGGGCTACGGCTTGCTCCATCGTCGGCAATGGGCCGAGTACCTCACCGTGGTGTCGACGGCGTTGTTGCTCTTTCCCGAGGTTCAGGAGCTGCTGAAGCATCCCACCGGACTCAAGATGGGCGGCCTGGCCCTCAACGTGGTCATCGTCGCGTATCTGATCATCCGGTTGATCCGCCGCCGTCGTTAATGCCCGTCTTAGTCGCGTCGAGGTAAGCTGGCGCAGCGTTGATCGTGCTCTACCGCCCGGTAGGTCAGTGGTCGGGCTGCATACCCCGGAGGTCTGGCGTGGCACTGATTGATCCCCCGGAGCCATCCGGTGATGCTGGCGACCAGCGTGGTAGTCCCACTGCCCGTCGCATCATGTTGGGCACTCGGCTGCGCCGGCTGCGGGAGGCCGCCGATATCTCGCGGTCGGAGGCCGGCTTCACCATCCGTAGTTCCGAGTCGAAGATCAGCCGTCTGGAACTCGGCCGGGTCAGCTTCAAGCCGCGCGACGTGACCGATCTACTCACGATGTACGGAGTGACAGATCCAGAGAAGCGCGAAGTGTTCCTCGAGATGGTCAGGCGGTCCAATGAACCGGGCTGGTGGCATCGCTATACCGATCTGGTGGCCGACTGGTTCCAGGATTACCTCGGGCTGGAGGAGTCGGCCTCCCGGATCCAAACCTGGGAACAGCAGTTCGTCCCTGGCCTGCTGCAGACCGAGGACTACGCGAAAGCAATCATCAGCCACGGCTGGTCTCCCATGGCGGCCCAGAGCGTGCAACGCCAGGTCGGGGTGCGGATGCGGCGACAGGCGCTGCTCGGCCGACCAGATCCGCCCAAACTGTGGGCAGTAATCGACGAGTCCGTGCTGCACCGGCCAATAGGCGGCAGGCAGGTGATGCTGGACGAGGTCGAGCACCTCATCGAGCTCACCAAGCGCCCCAACATCACCCTGCAGGTGGTGCCGTACCAATTCAGCGGCTATGCCGCCGAAGGCTCGTTCACTGCGCTGCGCTTCGCTGAGCCAGAGCTGCCGGACGTGGTCTATATCGAACATCTCAGCGGCGCGCTCTACCTGGACAAGCGATCCGACACCGAGCTGTACGGCAGAGTCTTCGATCGGCTGACGGTGGACGCCTACACTCCTGACCACACCCGGCAATTCCTCACGAAGGTGCGCGCCGAGATTTAGCTAGCACTCGTTCAGGGTTTGCGCCCGACCGCTCCGACGATGCAGTGCTGCACGGGGTCTAGTGGCTTGATCCGCGGCCCGTCCGGCCACCAGTCGGCGCACCGGACCAAGCCGGGATCGACCAGTTCCAAGCCCGGGAACATGCCCTCGATCTCAGTGCGGGTGCGAAACAGTCCGCTGCCCATCGGGCTGTGCAGGAAAGTCTGTTCCATTTTCCGGGCGAGCTCGTTCAACTCAGGGGTGGTCTCGGGATCGAAGAAGTGGCTGATCGCGACGTAGGAGCCTGACGGCAGGGCGTCGATATACTCGGCCATGATGCTCTGCGGGCTGCGCTCACCGCTGTAGTGGTGCAGCGTCCCCAGCTGGAATAGCGCGATCGGCTCGGAGAAGTCGAGGTACCTACGCACAACCTGGTCATTGAGAATTTCGTCTGGCTTGAAGATGTCGCCGGCGCTGAAGTGGGTCCGGTCATTCTCCTCGAGCAGTGCCCGACCGTGCGCGAGCACCACCGGGTCGTTGTCGATGTACACGACACGGGCCTCTGGCTGGATTCGCTGGGCGACCTGGTGAGTGTTCTCCGCCGTGGGGAGTCCAGACCCGCAGTCGAGAAACTGGGTGATGCCGGTCTGACTGGCGATGAAGCGGGTCACCCGGATCAAGAAATCCCGATTGTCCCCGCCGAGCCGAATGGCCTCCGGCGCAACCCGCTGGAGCCGCCGTAAGACCTCGCGGTCGATCTCGTAATTGTCCTTACCGTTGAGGAACGCGTCGTAGACCCGGGCGATACTCGCCTTAGTGGTGTCGATATAGGCAGGTACGGCATCCTCGGATAGGGCGTCGGTACCGGGCATCAAGAGCCTCACAAACGTTGCGCTTCGGATCTGGACCGAGCTGAGCCTAGAAGGGTGGCCGCGCGCCGTAAACCGCGGGTGCGGTCGGGGCGGCGTGGGTCCGGCCCGCCGTAACCAGGCTTCATCGGGCTAGAGCTCTTGCACGCTCGCTGGCGGCTTCACGCACATGCACGTGCATTGACGGGTGCAGCTGCAGACGGTAGTTTCTCCCTCATGCACGTGCAGGCGCACTACATGAGGGAGGGCCACTCTATGTCGCAGTCGGTGCGCAACGGCATGTCGGCCGCGGATCTGGCCGGAGTGACGTGGCGGAAGAGCCGGCACAGCGGTCAACTCGGCAACTGCGTAGAGGCTACTGCGCTGGATAGCGGCGACGTGGCGGTGCGCAACTCCCGCCACCCAAGTGGTCCAGCGTTGATCTTCACCCGCGACGAGATGGCTGCCTTCCTAGCTGGCGCCAAAGATGGTGAGCTCGACGATCTTGCCTGCTGAGCCAGCGTTGAGAGGCTGTGATGTTGCACTGGAGACGGCCGCGTCCTCCTTACCGCACATCGAGGGTGGCGCGGTGAGTTATGCCAACCGGCGGGGGGAGTCGGGTGCCGGTGCGGCGGTTATGGCGGACCAGTCAGTGATGCTGGTCCGCTACCGGGCTGGGCTGACCAGCCAGACCGCCCGCACCGTGCACCTGGTTTCGCTGCGGGACAGATGCGTGGCGGGTGTCGTCGACACGTTGTGCGGCTCGCTGATGAGTCTTGACTCGGTTGAGGTCGTCTCCCCCGGTGCAGGCATGCCCTGTAGCGCGTGCGTCATCCACCACGTGAGCACGATGGCTCCGGCGGCGGTGCGGCAGCCGTCCCCCGCGGACAGTCCGGACGGACCCGAAAGCGGAGGCGCTGATCAGGTGGACAGGGCGACTTACGAGGCGTGGGGCTGGCCGGTCACCCAGCGCTGTGATCAGATACGACTGAGTCTGGAGTGCGAGGCGTCGGCCATCGCGATCCCGATCTCACTCAGCGCAGAACTAACTCAGATTCTCACCGCGCGCCGTTGCGCCCCGGCGGTGCTGACCCATCCTGACTCTCCTGAGCACCACATCGTGCTCGTAGGGGAGAGGTATGGGGGCATGCTGCCGTGGCCGCCCAGCGTGCATGAGGTCACCGGCGCGCTGACGCTGCCGCCCACCATGACCTCACGGGGGCCGATCACCTGGATACAGCCGCCGTGCCAGGACTCGTTGCGGTTGTCCCGAGAAATCGACGTGTTCGGAGCCTTACGCACCGCACTCACGGCCGCAGGCACCCTCGGTTCAGCGGATGGCGAAGGCCAGCGCCCCACCAATGCAGGCTAGCCCCACCACCATCCAGGTCACGTAGTCGTTGACCACCCCGCTCTGGAACCGACGGATCGGTCCCACCAGCCCGGTTCCGGGCTCGAAGCCCCGGCGCAGAACGGGCAGGCGTCGCCAGTAGAGGGCCATCAACGCTAGTACGAGACTGGCGACGGCAGTACCGACTCCGGTGACCACGTCGGTGGTAGTGACGCTGGTGTCCTCTGGGCCCAGCAGAGCCGTCGGGTGGGCGATGTGGGCACCGGCGAGGACGGTGGCGTTGTAGGCCGCCTGGTCCTGGAACCGCACAGCGCCATCCTGGACCAGGTCGCCCAGCTGCGGGAGCAGCCCGACGGTGAGCGCGAGCGCCACCAGCGCGATCGGTGGAACGATCATGGACAGTGGGGTGCGGCTCTTGGCTTCGTCGGTCTCCGAAGTCTCCTCGGAGGCTTCCTCGGCCATCTGGGGATCCTCCGAGGGAGCGTCGCCAAGCCCGTAGAAGACACCACCGGCGACCCGGAGCACGGCTGCGCCCACCAGGACCGAGGTGGTCATGATCACCGCGGTGATCCAGGGCAGCTCGCGGGCGTCGCCGCTCTGCCCGATCCAGCCCGCCCCCAGGTACAGCGCGAACGGGGGAAGGTCGGCCAGCGCCAGCGCGGCAAGGACGAACACCACGCCGGTGACCGGTAGCCGCCGGCCCCGGCCGTGCAGGAAGGTCTCGTTGACCGACCCCAGCCGGTGCAAGACGATGCCCACGCACAAGAACAGCGCAGCCTTGACCAGCCCATGGCCGATGACGTAGACGGCCGCGCCGGCCAGTCCGAGTGGGGTGAGCAGTGCGATCCCGATCAAGAACAGGCCGGCGTGGTTGATGGTGGAGAAGGCCAGCAGGCGCTTGAGGTGGCGCTGACGGAAGCAAAACAGCGCACCGACGATGGCCGTGATAGTGCCCAACGCCAGCAGCACGGCGGTGATGGCGCCGGGGTGGCCGAGGCCGGCGCCGAACATCGACCAGTAGACCCGGGCGATGCCGTAGAGACCGAGCTCGACCATCACCCCGGAGAACAGCACGCAGACCGGGGTGGGGGCGACGGCGTGGGCGTCGGCGAGCCAGAAGTGGAACGGCACGATGGAGGCTTTGGTGAGCAGGCCCATCAAGATGAGCACGAATGCCACCACCACCAGGCCGTCCGGACGGTGACCGGTGATGGCCTGACCGATCTGGGCCATATTCAGCGCGCCGGTGCGGCCGTAGATCAGGCCGATACCGGACAGTGAGAAATAGGCGCCCACGCTGTTGGTGATGGCGAAGTTGAGCGCTCCCTGGATGGGGCCGCGCTCTTCGGGGCGGTAGGCGGTCAAGGCATAGGCCGCCACCCCCATGAGCTCAAAGAACACGAACAGGTTGAACACGTCCCCGGTCAGGCAGAAGCCGACCATTCCGGCCAGGAAGACCAGCATCAAGGCGTGGTAGTACGTGGAAACCCGCTCGAAGTACCGCCAGGAGAACACCAGCGCCGCGGTGACCAGCGTGGCGGTCAGCGCGGCCAGGCCCGAGTTGAGCTGGTCGACGGCGAAGTCGATGCCCAGCGCCACCCCGTGCGACGGGGTGAAACCGGCGAACCAGTACACCCGCTGGCCGTCGACAGTGCTGAGCATGATCGTGACAAGCAGGCCAGTGACGGCGGCGGCGGTGAGGATGGCCACCGCGTCGAGGACGCGTCGCCGGTTGCCGAACAGTGGGTTCAACGCGGAGATGCCGGCGGCTCCCAGCAGCGGGACGGCCACGGCCAGCGGCAGCAGGGAGTCCACGGTCAACCCTGGAGCTGCCGGAGCTCTTCGGGATCGAGCGTCCCGAATCGCTTGTGGGCTTGCACCGCGAAGGCCAGCAGCAGCGCAGTCACGGCGGCTTCGACTACCACATCGGTCAGGGCGAGAGCCTGCACCACCGGATCCACGGCCGGGGTGTTCGGCGGGATGTCATAGAAGTAGGGCGCCGCCGCGCCGGTCTTGTAGCCGACGCCGAGCAGCAGGATGTAGGTGGAGGACTGCACCACGATCAAGCAGACGATCTGGTGCACCAGGTGACGGCTGGTGATGATGCCGTAGAGCCCGACGGCCAACACCCAGGCCACCACGATGAAGGGAAAAATGCTCACCTACCGGTCCCCTTCCCGGACGATGAGAGTCTGCTCGAGTAGCTCGCCGATGATGAGGATGAAGGCTGCGCACACTTCGATGCCGACGAAGAAGCTGATCAGCGCGATCGTTCCGGCAGAGTTCACCGCTCCCGGCGTGCTACCCAGCGGCAGGATGTTGGTCAGGTAGGCGGCACCCGACGCGAGAGCGGCGATTCCGACAGCGGCGAAGCTGCCGGCTCCGATCGCCTCGATGGCATCGGTGAGCGCAACGGGGCTCAGCCGCTTGAAGACGATGAACTGGCCTGCCAGGTACACCAGGACGAAGGCGGTGGCCAACACGATGCCGCCTTGGAACCCACCCGACGGGCTGGTCTGGGCGTGCGAGGCCAGATACCAACCGACCACGACGGTAGGGCCAATGAAAGCCAGCGTCACCACTGCGACGGCGTCACTGGTGGCCGGCACATCCCGGTTCCTGGCCTCGTCCACCGCGGAGGTGTCCCGCTCCTGGCGCAGGTGACGCAGCACGGTCGCCACCCCGGTGGCGGCGATGAACAGGATGAACTCCTCACCCAACGTGTCAAAGGCCCGGTATTCGAAGTTCACCGCCGACACCACGCCGGTGGCATGAGTCTGCGGTACGGCGATGGCGTTGATGATGTCGCCATAAGGCCCCGGGTAGTGGCCGAACCCGGGCAGCCCGATCAGCCCCCACAGGTAGAAGGCGAGGAATCCGCCCCCTGCCACGAGGAAGACCCAACGGCGCTGGCGCGGCGTCATTCCTCTTGCTTCCTGACCTTGGCCAGCGTCAGGAGCAGCAGCAGCGGTAGCGCCACCGCGCCCACCGTCAGCTCGGACAGCGTCACATCCGGAGCCTGGAACGCCATGAACAACACGGCCAGCAGCAGCCCGTAGATACTGACCGACACCACCTGACGGACCGGGTCGCGGGTGAGCACCACGGCCGTCGCTCCGCCGGCCACCAGCACCAGGATGGTCACCTGCAGCGCACTCGTCATGGTGTTTCCCCGGTTGGTGCGCCACCGTCGCTTTTCAGGCGCCAGTCCCCGGTTTCCCGGATGCGGGCCGCGCGGATGGTGGCATGGGTCAGCAACGGCCCGGCAACGACGAGGAACAACAGCGCCAGCCAGGTTTCGACGGTGTTCTCGGAATAGCCCTGTTGCACCAGGACGGCCACGGCCACCAAGGCGGGGGCGATGAGACTGATCGGGGTCACGAAATGAAGCTTCTGGTAGACGTCACGCATCACCAGCACCCCTAGCGACGAAGCCAACACAACGGCCACGGCCAGCCCAAGCAGAACATCAGCGACCACGGTCATATCCAACGCTCCAAAGACCGCACGAAAACCAGCCCGCTGCCCAGCACAAGCACGGCCAGTAATACGGGTAGCTCGAACTCCGCGGAACGCCCGAAGCCCTGCGGTAAGAGCACCAGAACCATGACGATGATGGAGCTGATGGCCTCATAGGCAACCACGGCTTCCATTACCGTTCCCCGCCACGCGACGATCCCCAACGGGATCACCCCCAGCAGCATGCCGATGGCGGCGGCCACGAAGCTGTTCATCGAGCTGCTCGTCGCGACGGCAACACCAGGTGGTGGACCACCATGACGTCACGCTCCCGGTCCATCCCGAGCGCCACAGTGTTGGGCGCCACCGAGGTGCCTCCCACCAGCAGTACCCGCCGGCTGACCCCCTCTGGTGACTCATCACCCCACGCCTTGGGCACCTCCAGGAATCCGCTGGCCGGCTGCTCCCCACGGATCAGCAGTCGCCCCAAGGCCGCGAACACAATGACGGTGTCGCGTATCACCTGACCGGGCAGACCCAACAGCGGGATCAACCATCTGATCCGGACGCGGAAATGCGTACCGGTCTGATGCCCGACCAGCTCAGCCGCCACTGCCCCGGCCGCGGCGACCCCAGCCCCCACCAACAATTCGGCGATATCGAGTGACCAGTCCAGAACTATCCACAACGCCATGAGAAAGACCCACCACGCCAGCCATGAGCCGACTCGGACGGCCAACGCCCGTTCCTGCTCCCGCCGCCGAGGAGTGCCCGCCCCGGCAAGCGGCCCGCTTACCGGAG
>JAICSB010000686.1 GCA_025937115.1 Pseudonocardiaceae bacterium
AAGGCCGCGCCCCCCTCAGAACCGTGCGGGCCACTCGTCGCGGCACACGGCTCAAGCAGCCCGCGTGGGCGGGCAGGCATCTGTTCTACTGGTCCGGGCTTTGCGGTGTGTCGTCTGGGTGACGTCGGCCGCAGTGGGCGTGTACGAGGCGGTGTGTCGCCCGGCTGCTGTGTTCGGTGATGGCTTGGCGGGTCATCGCCTTTCGGACGGCCGCGAACCAGGTTTCCCACTGGTGGAGGGAGTCGGGTAGGCGGTCGGTGAACAGCAGCGGCTCCCCACATAGCGGGCATTGTCCGTGCTGGTTGCGCAGGGCGTGTTGCCAGGACGGGGCCAGTTGTGGAGGTTTTCGCTTACGTCGCCGGTCGGCCCAGTATCGGGCCAGGGCAGGGTCGTCGGGTGAGTGTCTGCCGATGACCGGAACGTGCCGGACGATCTTCGTCCAGGCGTATTGGTGGAGGTAGGCGCCGGTCTGCCGGTCGCCGTAGACCCACTGGTTGCGCCTGGTCGGGTGGAACGAGCCGAAGTAGCGGGAGACAACCCACTTTCGGTTCTTCTTGGGGTGCCTGCGGCGGGCCCACTTGTGGAGGTGCTGCCATAGGTGGTCGTCCAGGGCTTGGTAAGCCTTCTTGGACGCCCCGGGCCGGAAATAGTTCGCCTGCCCTCGGATGATCGGATTCATCGTGTTGATCACCTCGATGGGACTTGCGCCACGTAGGGAGCGCAGTTCTGCGGCGTTCCTCCGCCGGATCTTCTGGAGCGTGTCACGGCTCGGTTTGGTGAGAACCTTGGTGCCACTCTGGACGTAGTAGCGGCGAATGGTGAAGGACAAAAAGTTGAATCCGTCGTCGATCCGACCGATCCGAGTCTTCTCCCTGTTCAGGGACAGACCTCTGTCCTTCAGCCACGCACCGATCCGCGCCTGGACCGTCTCGGCTTGCTCGCGACTGTGACATAAGGCCACAAAATCGTCCGCATAGGTGATCACGGTCGGGCATCCAAGTTTCACGTAGCCGCGTGAGTCGTATCGGAATCCAGCAGCTTCTTCCATACCTTGCAACGCGATATTCAGTAGCAGCGGGGAAATCACTCCGCCTTGAGGGGTCCCCTCGGTGGTCGGAGAGTACCGGCCCTGATCGACCACTCCAGCTTTCAACCAGGCCCGGATCTGTTCCTTGGCTGGGAACGTCCCGATCCGTTCTAGCAAAAAGCTGTGGTCAATCCTGTCGAATGCGGATGTCAGGTCTGCGTCGAGCACCCAATCGCGTTTCGCGTTCTTCACTGCGAGCGCTCTGTGGATCATCTCGATCGGCCTGGGTGTCCCGCCGGGAGGTGACCAGAATGTCCAAGACGTTCCCGTGCTGGTCCACCGCCCGCCACAAGTAGTGGGTCTTGCCGGCGATTTTGATGTACACCTCATCGAGATGCCACGTGTCCCCCGGGCGAGGACGGCGCCGCCGTAGCGCGTTGGCGTAGGCCTGGCCGAACTTGGCACACCACTGCCGGATGGTCTCGTGGCTGACCACGATCCCGCGTTCCAGCATCATTTCTTCGACCTCGCGGAAGCTGAGCGGGAAGCGGTGGTAGAGCCAGACACAGTGGCTGATGATCTCCACCGGAAAGCGAAACCCCCGGTACGACGGTGCCTCAACCCCCACCAGCCCAGCCCCCTCACCCCACCGCGAGCAACCGGGCGATCCTCCCA
Organism: Pseudonocardiaceae bacterium; assembly: GCA_025937115.1. The sequence goes on from JAICSB010000686.1 coordinate 1,703, forward strand.
GCCACGAGGCAGGCGACCAAGTTGACGGTGCCGGGCGAGGTGGCTGACCAGGCGGTGGTCAGTGCGGTGAGCGGGAGGAGTTGTTCCTCGCCGGCGGCTAGATCGCCTTCTGCGAGCAGGACGGTCCAGAACAGGGGGTGGTCGTCGCCGGTGAGTACGGCGGTGATCCGGCCGTGGACGGGGTTGCGGTGGCAGGCGGCGGTGACCTGGACATAGCGGTTGCCGGAGTCTTCGGCGCGCCAGGCGCACAGGGTCGGCTCGGGCAGGGCGTGTGCCCAGGCCAGCAGTTCGGAGGGGGTGGTGACGGTGGCGGTGAGGTCGCCGATGATGT
>JAICSB010000493.1 GCA_025937115.1 Pseudonocardiaceae bacterium
CCTTGCTCGTGCTGGCCGCCACCCTGGTGGTGGCTGGGGGGGGGTTCGCTGCGGCTGATGCCGCGCTGGGCACCGTGTCCCGGGCCCGGGTCGACGCGCTGGTGCGCTCCGGCCGCGTCGGCGCCAGCGCGCTGGCGCTGGTCGTCGCCGACCGGCCCCGGCACGTCAACTTGCTGCTGTTGTTGCGGCTGAGCTGCGAGTTGACCGCCACGGTGCTCGTCACGGTGGCTGCGCTGCGGGAGCTGTCGCCGATCTGGCTGGCCGTGCTGGTCACCGGGTTGGCAATGGTGGTGGTGACCTATGTCGTCGTCGGGGTGGGTCCGCGCACCATCGGGCGCCAGCATCCCTATGCCGTCGGCCTCGCCGTGGCCGGATCGGTCCGGGTGCTGGGTCGGATCCTGGGGCCGTTGTCGCGGCTGCTCATTTTCGTGGGTAACGCGATCACCCCCGGTAGAGGCTTTCCCGAAGGCCCGTTCAGCTCGGAGGTCGAGCTGCGCGAGCTCGTGGACATGGCGGGTCAGCGCGGCGTGGTCGAAGCCGGTGAGGCCGAGATGATCCATTCCGTCTTCGAGCTCGGGGATACCGTGGCCCGTGAGGTGATGGTGCCCCGAACCGAGATCGTCTGGATCGAGCAGGAGAAGTCAGTACGTCAGGCAGTGGCGCTATGCCTACGTTCCGGGTTCTCCCGGATCCCGGTGGTCGGCGACAGCGTCGATGACATCGTCGGTGTCGTGCACATCAAGGATCTGGTGGCGGCCGAGCAGCCCACCGGTGGCACCGTTGGCGAGGTGATGCGGCCCGCGACGTTCGTCCCTGATTCCAAGCTGCTGACCGGGCTGCTCAAGGAGATGCAGATCTCGCACAACCACATGGCCGTCGTGGTCGACGAATACGGTGGGACCGCCGGCCTGCTGACGATCGAGGACATTCTTGAGGAGATCGTCGGCGAGATTACCGACGAGTCCGACACCGACCAGCGGCCACCGATCGAGCATCTTGGGGACGGTACGGTACGCGTGATCAGCCGGCTGCCGGTGATCGATTTGGCTGAGCTGTTCGAGGTGGAGCTCGCGGACACCGACGTGGAGACCGTGGGGGGGCTGCTGGCGCAGCGGTTGGGTCGGGTGCCGGTGCCCGGCGCAGAGGCCGAGGTGGCCGGATTGCGGCTGCGCGCCGAGGGCGGCAACGATCGTCGCGGGCGGCTGCGGATCACCACCGTCACTGCTCGCCGCGTCTCCGCGCAGTCCGATTCCGCAACCCGTCAGTCCCCGACTCACAACCAGTACCCCGCCGCGGCCGACCCCCCGCAGGAAGCGAGCGACACCAGTGCCTGACACCACTAACCTAGACCCGGAGGACGCCAAGATCGTGACGCTGGCGCGCTCGGCGCTGGCCCGTACCGGCGCCCAGGAGGGTGCCGCGGTACGCGACACCGACGGCCGCACCTACACCGGCGTCACAGTATCGCTGCCCTCGCTGGCATTGACCGCACTGCAGGCTGCGGTGGTCGCAGCGGTGGCCAGCGGTGCGACCGGCTTGGAGGCAGCTGCGGTGGTATCTGGCTCCGGCGCGGTGGATGCTGCCTCACTGGCTGCGGTCCGGGACCTCGGGCCCACTGCCCCGGTGCTGGTGGTCGACCAGCACGGCGTCGTCGGCAGCGTGCTGAGTACAGCGGGACAGGCGTGACGGGCATGACACAGCACACCGACGGGCCGTTTCGGGCCGGGTTCGCCTGCCTGGTGGGCAGACCCAACGTCGGCAAGTCAACGTTGACCAACTCGCTGGTGGGCCAGAAGGTGGCGATCACCTCCAGCCGCCCCCAGACCACTCGGCACACCATCCGGGGAATCGTGCATCAGCCCGACGGGCAGCTCATCCTGGTGGACACCCCGGGTCTGCACCGCCCCCGAACCCTGCTCGGCGAGCGGCTCAACGGCCTGGTCCGCGCGACCTGGTCGGAGGTCGATGTGATCGGGTTCTGCGTGCCCGCTGATGCCACCATCGGCGCTGGGGACCGGTTCATCGCCGGTGAGCTGGCTGTGCTGGCGCGGCGCACCCCGGTCTTCGGCATCGTCACCAAGACCGACCTGGTGAGCCCACAGCGAGTGGCTGAGCAGCTCGCCGGGCTCGCTGACCTGGCGCGCTCGGCAGGCTTCGACGAGTTCGCCGAACTGGTGCCGGTCTCGGCGGTCGACGGTTTCCAGGTGGGACTGCTCGCTGACCTGCTGCTGGCCCGCATGCCGGAGTCGCCACCGCTGTACCCCGCTGGGGATCTCACCGACGAACCGGAGCAAACCGTGGTCGCTGAGCTGGTCCGGGAGGCGGCGCTGGAGGGCGTGCGCGATGAGCTGCCGCATTCGCTGGCCGTCGTGGTGGAGGAGATGAACCCGCGGGAGGGACGAGCCGGTCTGGTCGACGTCTATGTCAACCTCTACGTCGAACGCGACAGCCAGAAGGCGATCGTGATCGGCCGCGGCGGGGCGCGCCTCAAGGAGGTCGGCAGCCGCGCGCGCACGCACATCGAGGCGCTGCTGGGCACCTCGGTGTACCTGGACCTGCACGTGAAGGTCGCCAAGGACTGGCAGCGGGATCCCAAGCAGCTTCGTCGGCTCGGTTTCTGACTCGTCCGGGGCTGCGGTGCGAGGATGGGCCGGTGAACCTCTACCGCGACACCGGGGTGGTGCTGCGGGTGCAGAAGTTGGGCGAAGCCGATCGGATCATCACGCTGCTGACCCGCCGGCACGGGCGGGTGCGCGCGGTGGCCAAAGGCGTACGGCGCACCTCGTCGCGGTTCGGTGCCCGGGTGGAGCCGTTCGGGCACGTCGACGTGCAGTTCTACCGCGGGCGCACGCTGGACATCGTTACCCAGGTCGAGACGCTCGACGGCTTCGGCTCCCGACTGGTCGGTGACTACGGCCGCTACACCGCCGGTTGCGCGGTGCTGGAGACCGCCGAGCGGCTGGCCGGCGCCGAGGGCGAGCCGGTGCTGCGGCTGTACCTGCTGGTGGTCGGTGCGCTGCGGGCACTGGCCGACGGGCAGCGGCACGCGCCCTTGGTGCTCGACGCCTTCCTGCTCCGCGCGATGGGAACCGCGGGATGGGCGCCGGCCCTGACCGAATGCGCCCGATGC
>JAICSB010000653.1 GCA_025937115.1 Pseudonocardiaceae bacterium
ACCACGCTATCCGAGCGGGAAGCCAGCGTTATCCGGCTGCGCTTCGGACTCACCGACGGCCAGCCACACACCCTGGACCAGCTCGGCCACGTCTACGGAGTCACCCGGGAACGGATCCGGCAGATCGAAATCAAGACGATGACCAAGCTGCGCCAGCCCTCGCGCTGCCACGCGCTCCGCGGCTACCTCGACCAACACTAAGAACACGGCCAAGGACAAGCCAAGCTAAAACCGAGGACCTCGACCACGGCCTACCGTCTGAGCCGCTCCTCAGCGGGCCGCGTGGCCTGCCCACCGGAGGCACAAGTGCCTGGCTCACAGAGCTTGGCACTCTGTCTATCGTGCCAGTCTGTTCCGGCTCACCTGCGCAGCTACCCGGGCATGAAGGTCTTCGGGTGTCCACTGTTGACCGGTCTTAGCAGCACATGGAGAGCACGCTCGGGTGGGCGGCGACGCGGAGTGGCGGGCCCTGTCCGGTGGGCCCCGCCAGTGAATTCGCGGGTCTAGGATGTACGGCGAATGCCGCAGTGTCCGCGCCGTTCGCACAGAGCACCCCGACCCAGACCCCGTCGGCGCTCTGCGAGGCACGATGGATGACGCCCCCGCTCAGTAGGGTCTGCCTTCATCGCTGCGTGCCGGGGCGAACGGTGAGGAGCCACACCAGTGACGATCACGATAGACCTGTCCGGGCGGCGAGCGGACCCCTCTGCTGTCGATCACCCAACCAACTCAGCCGACACCGCTGTCGCGGCTGGTGATGGGTCGGCCGATGACTTCGCGTTGCGCACCCCAACCCAGCGGCTCAGGCTGACCGTGCAGCACCCGGCCGTCGGGGTCTGCGTGGTGGCGGTGGCTCGCGAGTTGGACATGCTCACGGCGCCGCTGCTCGACGCGTGCGTGCGCGAACAGCTCGCCGCCGTTCCCACGGATCTAATCCTGGACCTCGAAGCGGTGCGCTTGCTGGGCTCCAGCGGGTTGAGCTGCCTGCTGCGGGCCCGCGAACTCACCCAGCAGACCACCGGTGCGCAGCTGCACCTCGCTGGTCTGGTCACCCGGGCCGTGGCGCGCGCGCTGGAAGTCGCCGGGTTGCTGGAACAGTTCGATACTTACCCCCGACTGACCGACGCGCTGACCGACTCACCGGAGGTGACGATCAGCGCCGGGCAGGTGGGCCTACTGTCGGTGACCGGGCGGCTCGACGAGACGGGGCTGACGCAGCTGCGTAGACAGTTGCAGGGGCTGTTCACCACCGATGCTCAGTACCTGGTGGTGAATCTGGCCGGGGTGACCAGCTGCGACTATCAATTGTTTGACATGCTGACCTGGACCCACCAGGTCTTAACCGACCGCCAGGGTTGGATGCGGCTGGTCGGGGTCGGTCCCGCGGTCCGCAACGCCCTAGATCAAGCCACACCGTCGGAGTGCCTACTCCTCTACCAAGCCTCGGACTGGACCGACGACCTAGCCGGCTGAAGCCGACCGGTCGCTGCATCGCTCTGCCGCCCCCGCCAGACCGAAAGAGCGCCGGTACGTGGCCCCGACCACCACCCCGTCATCAGAATCAGTAGTCGTAGTAAGACGCGTCTCGGACTGACCCGGGCGAGAGGCCTCTGTCCTGTAGAACTACCTCCCGCTAGTTCTCGCAGCGATCGTTGAGGTGACGAAGGCCGGTGGCGTTTCGGCCTGCCTAGGACGCGCTAGCGGTCACCGGTCGTGACCAACTCATAGTAATATCGCACAGGTGAGAGCTGTGCTCTATGTCCGGCAGTCGGTGGACCGTGCTGGTGATGAGCTCGGTGTTACCCGCCAGCGGCAGGATTGTGAGCGTCTGGCGGCTGAGCGTGGCTGGACGATCGTGGCTACGCTGAGTGATAACGACACGTCGGCGAGCAAGGGACATCGCCGGAAGTTCGCCGAGCTGTTGCGGCTGGTGGACTCGAAGGCGGTCGATGTGGTGGTGGTCTGGGCTATTGACCGCCTTGTGCGCCGGCTGGCTGACCTTGAGGATGTCATCGAGCGCTGCGAGCGGGCGGGTGTGAAACTGGCCACGGTCAGTGGTGATCTGGACCTTTCTACCGACATGGGCCGGCTGGTCGGGCGCATCCTTGCCTCTGTCGCCAGGGCTGAGGTGGAACGCAAGGGTGCCCGGCAGCGCCGGGCCTACCAGCAGGCGGC
>JAICSB010000332.1 GCA_025937115.1 Pseudonocardiaceae bacterium
GCTTCGGCACCGCGGGCCAGCGCTTCGGTGACCGCCATCGTCATCCCGCGGTCCTTGAACGAGCCGGTGGGGTTGGCGCCTTCGACCTTGAGCAGCACCTCGCAACCGGTGCGGGCCGACAGCACCGGAGCGGGCAGCAATGGGGTGCCGCCCTCCTGCAGAGTCACCACTCGGGCGCCGGGGCTGACCTGGATCCGGTCCGGGTAGGCCTCGATCACTCCTGGCCACGCCCGGCCGGCCGCCACCTGCAGTATCACGTGACCTCACCTTCCACCCGCATCACGCTGACCACGTCGCGAACCGCGTCCAGGCCGGCCAGCTTGTCCACTGTGGAGCGCAGCGCGGCGTCCGGTGCACTGTGCGTGACGATCACCAGGTTCGCCCCGGCACCGCCCGCCGTCGCATGGTCAGGGGTGCGACCGGTCTGGCGCACCGCCATGATGGACACCTCGTGGTCGGCGAAGACCTGCGCCACCTGCGCCAGTACCCCCGGGCGGTCAACCACCTCGAGACTGACGTGATAGGCGGTCGGGGTGTCGCCCATCGGCTGGATCGGCAGGTCGGCGTGGGCGGACTCGCGCGGCCCGTAACCGCCCGCCACCCGGTTGCGAGCGACGGCCACCAGGTCACCGAGCACCGCGCTGGCGGTCGGTGCCCCCCCGGCGCCCTGACCATAGAACATCAGCGCACCGGCGGCGTCGGCCTCGACGAACACCGCGTTGTAGGCACCTGCCACGGTGGCCAGCGGGTGCGAGCGGGGGATCATCGCGGGGTAGACTCTGGCCGAGACCGACTCGGCGCCGGTTGAGCCGACGACTCGCTCACAGATGGCCAGCAGTTTGACCGTGCGACCAAGCTGCCGGGCGGCGAGAATGTCGGCGGCGGAGACCTCAGCGATGCCCTCCCGGTAGACGTCGGCGCTGGTCACACGGGTGTGAAAGGCCAGCGAGGCGAGGATGGCGGCTTTGGAGGCGGCATCGTAGCCGTCGACGTCCGCGGTCGGATCGGCCTCGGCGTAGCCCAGCGCGCTGGCCTGCTCCAGCGTCTCGGCGTAGCCGGCCCCGGAGCTGTCCATGGCAGACAGGATGAAGTTGGTCGTGCCGTTGACGATGCCGGTGACGCGAGTGATCCGGTCCCCTGCCAGCGACTCCCGCAGCGGGCGCAACAGCGGGATCGCCCCGGCTACCGCCGCTTCGAAATACAGGTCGGCGCCGGCGGCGTCGGCTGCGGCGTACAGCTCCGGTCCGCACTCGGCGAGCAGCGTCTTGTTCGCGGTGACGACGCCGCGTCCGGCGCGCAACGCGGCCAGCAGCAGCGGCCGGGCCGGTTCGATGCCACCGATCACCTCGATCACGACGTCGACGTCGTCGCGGTTGATCAGTTCAGCGGCGTCGGTGGTGAGCAGTTCGGTGGGCACGTCGGGATGGCGTCGCGGGCGGCGCACCGCGACCCCGACCAGCTGCACCGCCGCGCCGACCCGCGCGGAGAGTTCATCGGACTGATCGGTGAGCAGCCGCAGCACCTCGCGCCCGACGGTGCCGCAACCCAACAGTGCAACGCCAATGGGTCTGCTCACGAGACCTCCAGGGACAGCAGATCGGCCAACGTCTCCCGGCGCAACAGCAGCCGGTGGGAGCCGTCGTGCACCGCCACGACCGCCGGGCGCGGCACCAGGTTGTACCGGCTGGACATCGAGTAGCAGTACGCGCCGGTGCTGGCGACGGCTAGCAGGTCGCCCGGGGCCAGATCGTCGGGCAGCCAGCAGTCCCGGACCACCACGTCACCGGTCTCGCAGTGCTTGCCGACCACCCGGGACAGCGCGGGTGGCGCCTCGGAGCGGCGCGACACCAACCGGCAGTCGTAGCTCGCGTCGTAGAGTGCAGTGCGCACGTTGTCGCTCATCCCACCGTCCACCGACACATAGCGCCTGCGCGTCGAGGTCACCACGGTGATGTCCTTCAGCGTGCCCACCTCGTACAGCGTCACGGTGCCGGGTCCGACAATCGCCCGGCCTGGCTCGACGACCAGCTCCGGGGTGGGCAGACCGGCCGCCCGGCATCGGGCGTCCACGATGGCCCGCAGATGTGCGGCCAGCATGGCCGGTGGTGGCGGATCGTCGTCTGCGGTGTAGGCGATGCCCAACCCACCGCCAAGATCCAAGATGGACAGCTCGGAGATGGCGTCGGACCCGTGCTCGTCCCGGATCGCTGCGAGCAGATCGACCATCCGGTGTGCCGCGAGCTCGAAGCCGTCAGCGTCAAAGATCTGCGACCCGATGTGGCTGTGCAGGCCCACCAGGCTCAGCCCGTCGGATTTGAGCACTCTTCGGACGGCCTCGGCGGCGTCCCCGACGGCCAGCGAGAACCCGAATTTCTGGTCTTCATGCGCGGTGGCGATGAACTCGTGGGTGTGCGCCTCGACGCCGACAGTCACCCGGATCAGCACCGGCTGGATGACACCGTGGCGACGCGCGATGTCATCCAGCCGGGCGATCTCCAGGAAGGAGTCGAGCACCACCGCACCGACTCCGGCCGCCACGGCGGCAGCCAACTCGTCGGAGGACTTGTTGTTGCCGTGCATCGCGATCCGATGGGCGGGGAAACCCGCATGCAATGCGACGGCGAGCTCGGTGCCGGTGCACACGTCCAAGCTCAGGCCCTGCTCAGCCACCCAGCGAGCGACCTCGGAGCACAGGAAGGCCTTGGCCGCATAGTGCACCCGCTCGGGGGCGCCGAAGGCGGCGGCATGCTCGGCGCACCGAGCCCGGAAGTCCGGCTCGTCCACCACGAACAGCGGGGTGCCGTAGGTCTCAGCGAGCTCGCCGACCTCCACACCGGCCAGCCGCACCGCGCCATCGTCACCGCGGTGCGCCCCACGCGGCCACACCGCTGGGTGCAGCGCGTGCAGCTCGGCGGCGCCGGTCGGGCACGGACCCGCGGTGGAGGTCCGAGCCAGCACGTCGGCATGGCGCGGGCCGGCCGGGTGCGCTCTCACAGCCGGTCCGGTGCACAGGCCCCGAGCAGGCCGAGGCCGTTGGCCAGCACCTGCCGGGTCGCCTCGCACAGCGCCAGCCGCGCGGCGTGGCGCGGCCCCGGTTGCTCATCGCCCATAGGCAGTACCCGGCAGCTACCGTCGAACCGGTGATACGCGTTGACCAGCTGCTCCAGGTAACGGACCACCCGGTGCGGCTCGCGGAGATCCGCAGTCCCCGACCTTGTCGCTGCCACGATGCGCGGGAACTCGCCCAGCGTTCGGATCAGCTCCTCCTCCCTCTCATGTTCGAGCAGGTCGAGCTGGGTGCTCTGGTGGGTGATCCCGAGGTCAGCAGCGTTGCGGGCCAGCGCGGCCAGCCGGGCGTGCACGTACTGCAGGTCGCGCACGGTTGGTAGCTCTTCGACGCCGGCCAACCGGGCGGCAGGCCGGCCTTGAAGCACACCGAAGCGCTCCCTTGCCGTGATCACCTGCGCAACGATGTCGCGCTGAGCGCCGGCCGCCAGCCGCAGGTTGAGAAAACCAGGGCCGGCGACTTCCACGGAACGCACTCCATGGCGCTGCGCCAGCGCCTGCGCCAGCCAGCCGGCGAGCTCGCGCGGTGGCACACCCGCCCTCGGCCCGGTCTGCAATGCCACATTGGTCGTATAGTCGCCGTGTTCGGGGACGCGTGGGCGTTGGATGGTCACCGTCGGCGGAAGCACGACGGGATCCAGGCCGCGGCCGGTCAGCACGTCGTGGGCGACGGTCCGGACCAGGTCGGCGAGCGCAGCGGGAGTCACACCTGCGAGTCTAGGTGAGGTCTCGCGCCCAGCCGGCGAACCAGTGTGGACACCCGGGCTCACGGGCTCTTGACGGGCAATCCCTAGACTGACGCCGCGGTCGGGCAGCAGACCCCCATGTGAGTGAACACAGGTGAATCAAAACCGAGGACCAATGCCCAGTGGCAAGAGCAGCAAAGCGGCGGTGCGCAACGCCCGTTCGGTGGTGACGGCGACCAAGCCGAGGCCATGGGGCACGGTAGTGGCGGTGCTGACCGTCCTCGTGTTCGCAGTCGGCATCTTCGGCTACCTGTACATGCAGTATGAGGACCGTCGCGCCTACACACCCACCGCCAGCGACAAGGACCCCTCGACTCACATCAAGGGGATCGTCATCCATAACTACGGGGCGGCCAACCGCGGGCACATCGGCGCAGACAAGCGGGTCGCCTACGACCACAGCCCGCCCTTCGGTGGTCCGCACGACGCGACCTGGGCCGCCTGCAACGGCGTGGTCTATTCGACGGCCGTGCGCAACGAGAACATGGTTCACGCCCTCGAACACGGCGCGGTGTGGATCGCCTACAACCCAGCCAAGATCAACGGGCCGGCGCTGCAGTCACTACAGGACCGGGTGCAGGGTTCGAACTACCTCATGCTGTCGCCCTACCCGGGGCTGGACTCGCCGATCTCGTTGCAGTCGTGGGGACA
>JAICSB010000292.1 GCA_025937115.1 Pseudonocardiaceae bacterium
AAGGAGCCAGCCCGCAGGAGATCATGGAAGCGATCTGGGTCGCCGCCGAGATGCGCGCCGGGGGCGCCTACGCGCACTCCACCCTCGCGCTGCACGCGATGAAGGACGCCTCACCTGAGGCTCACGCGTAAGACTGCGGACGGCCCCCGGGCCCAGCCGTTGTTTCGCCCGGAGCCTGTGGTCATGGCTGCGGCGGTCAGCAACGTGAGCTTGTCATGGTCGACCCGGTCACGCAGATGCTCTGCGGCTTGCCGGTGTCGGGAGTCGCGCAGTTCGGCGAGGTAGCGGCGGCAGAACTCCGCGAAGCGGCTGGGCTCGTGGCCGTACCAGCGGCGCAACTCGGTCGAGAGCGCGACATCACGCAGCCACTCGTCCAGATCCACCTCCTCCTTGCGCATGCCCCGCGGCCAGACACGATCGACGAGTACCCGCCTGCCGTCCTTGGCGGAGGTCTCCTCATAGACTCTGCGGTAGGTGATCTGCTTGGCTAAGACCACACCTCTCTCCGGGACAGATCGCCTGATCCTGTGAGCTGAGGAACGCCTTGCCATTCCGGCGAGCTCACGCGAGCGGCGGCCAGTACGGGCCGGGCCACCGCCCCGCGCGTTTTATCGGGGATTGATCGTGCGGGCCGGTCGTCGGCCGACCGCAACGGTCAACACGATCACCCGGCGAGGCACGGGGAGGAAAGGACCGCGGGCATGCGCATCAGCCAACCCGACAACGGCGGACAGGGGCCGCCACCCACGCCGGAGGACCAGAGCTTCCCGGCGGTAACCGCGCCACGGATGCGCGCCGTCTCCAGGCTGGACGCGGCGGTCGCCACCTGCCGGGCCTGCCCACGGTTGGTGGCCTGGCGTGACGAGGTCGCCCAGGTCAAGCGCAAGGCGTTCCGGGACTGGGACTACTGGGCCCGCCCGGTGCCCGGCTTCGGCCCGCCGGACGCGGCGCTGGCGATCATCGGGCTGGCCCCGGCGGCGCACGGCGGCAACCGTACCGGACGCATCTTCACCGGCGACCCCTCCGGCGACGTGCTCTACCCCGCCCTGCACGCCGTGGGACTGGCTTCCCAGCCCACCGCCACACAACGCGACGACGGGATGCAGCTGTACAGCGTGCGGATCACGGTCCCGGTGCACTGCGCACCGCCCGCCAACCGTCCCACCACCACCGAGCGCGACACCTGCCGCCCCTGGTTTGCACGCGAACTGGAACTGCTGCACCCGACCCTGCGGGCGATGGTGGTGCTCGGCGGGTTCGCCTGGCAGGCGCTGCTGCCGGTACTCCACGACGCCGGATGGCAGCTGCCGCGCCCGCGACCGGCCTTCGGGCACGGCGCCCACGTCCTGCTCCGCGACGCCCGGGGTGACCGACAGGTACACCTGCTCGGCTGCTACCACCCCAGCCAGCGCAACACCTTCACCGGCAGGCTGACCCTCGCCATGCTGCGTGATGTTCTGCGCCAGGGCGCCACGATCGCCGGATTGCCGGGCAGGCCGCCTACTTCCGGCCCGGCGTGTCCAGCGCCACCTTCGCCTATCTGAGTGCCTACACGTGGGCTCGGGTCATCGGATGATTGCGCCGCAACCACCGCCGGATCACCGCACCAGCAGCTACGTCGGTGCCCAGTTTCCGTCGCTGCCACCGCCCACACCCTCATTGTGATCATCTGACATGTGCTCGCCGAGACCACCGCATACCGCGACCTCGGCGCAGACTACTTCACCCGCCGCTTCGACCACCCCGACGCCCACAAACGCCGGCTCATCCACGAACTCGAAGCCCTCGGTCACAAGGTCACCATCGAACCGGCCGCGTAGCCGCTCGCCAATATTGATTACCGACCTGGGTCCGGTCTGGGTACCGGGTCACCGACCCCTGGTTCCAGAACGTGCCTAGTCACCTAGTTACCTCTCAGGCCGCGAAGCGGCGTCCCACGAAGCCAACTCGCACCGCCCTCACCACGGGAGGCGACCTTACGCACCCAGTTGTTCAAACCGGTACGAGGATCGGGATCACCACACCGTAGTCCGGTCAGGCTGACTCGAGCTCGGCATTGACAGTGATCTCGGCTCCGGCGAACAGGCGCGACACTGGGCACAGCTTGGCGGCCTCGTCGACCACGGAGTGGAAGCTGGCGCCGTCCAGCCCCGGTACGCGGCCACGGACTTGCAGCACCGAGGACACAATGGTGGGAACGCCGTCGACGTTGTCCAGGGTCACGGTGGCAGCAATGCTGAGCCGCTGCGGGACGGTGTTGTGCTCACCCAGCCGCAGCGCGAGGGCCATAGCGAAGCACGCAGAGTGAGCCGCAGCGGCTAGTTCTTCCGGGCTGGTCTTCCCATCCGGGTGCTCAGTCCGCGACGCCCAGGTCACCGGCAGCCCGTCTAATGCCCCGCTGGCGCCCCGGATGGTCCCATTGCCGCTGACCAGCGCGCCTTCCCAGGTAGTCTCCGCCGTTCGCTGGGCAATCGCCATGCTTCCTCCCGACCCTCGTGACCCTCGTGACTTTCTCTAGCTTGTCATCTTCGTCGGTAAGCTGTCGCGCCGCACGGCCACCAGGTCTTGCGAAGCTCACGTAGCTCGTGATTACCACGTTCGTCTCCGTGTCGTCAGCAGTCAGGACAGTGCGCGTGGAGCAGCTGCGCGGATTCGACTCTTGGTGAGTGCAGGCGAGGGTGCGGCAGTGAATGTGCCGGGCCCTGCTGGGGGCGCCCAGGGGGCGACGGGCACGCTGGGTGCGGCAATCCGCGAACCGCTGAGGCTCAGCCAGCCTCGGTCAGCGCGCGTAGCCGGAATTGCTGCAGGTAGAAGCAGATTCGCCATCGGGACTGTGTGGTGTTCGACGTCGCTGCTGAGGCGGTCAACGCGTTGAAGGACTTGTATCCCCGCGGTGTCAATGTCGGTGGCAGACCGGACCCCCTGGGTTGACGTGCTCAGCCAGCAGGCCGGGACGGTGGGTCCGTGGGCCTGGTGCTGCTCGACATGCAGCCCGGACAGCGGGTGCCGATCACCTACTAGCGCAACGGCAGCAGCACGACCGTCACGCCGATTCTCGGCAGCCTGTGGCCTGTGCACCCGCCGCTGTCGTCCTGAGCTGCCGGCCCGGCCTACTCCTCGTCGGGGGCGAACATATGCAGCCCCAGCCGTTCGGAGAGCTCCTGGCACACGTGGACGCCGCGCACGCTGTTGCCGAAGCGATCGAGGCCTGGGGAGAACAGCCCGATGCCCATCCTCCCGGGGATGACGACCAGGAGTCCTCCGCTGACGCCGCTCTTGGCGGGGAGGCCGACCGAGTAGGCCCATTCCCCGGCGAAGTCGTACATCCCGCAGGTGTGCATCACGCTCAGCACGTCGCGCACGTAGTCGCGGGGCAGCGCCTGCCGGCCGGTGATCGGGTTGGTCGCGCCGTTGGCCAACGTGGCGGCCATCACCACCAGGTCGCGGCAGGTGACATGCACCGAGCACTGCTGCAGGTAGAGCGCCAGGGTGGCTTGGACGTCGCCGGCGAGCATGCCGTCCGCGCGCATCAGATAGGCGGTGGCCCGGTTGCGGTCCGCCCCTTGCTGCTCGGCGTCGAACGTGTCCTGGTCCACCGCGAGGTCGTCGTTGCCCGCGTAGCTGCGCAGCACGTGGAGGATCCGGCCGAGCTTCCCGGTGGGGCCATCGCCGAGGACCATATCGGTGGTCGCCAGCGCCCCAGCGTTGACCATGGGGTTGAACGGCCGGTTGTTGTGTTCGTCGAACACCAGCGAGTTGAACGCGTCCCCACTGGGCTCCACCCCGACCCGCCGCAGGACCTCTGCACGCCCATGGTCGGCCAGGGCCAGGCCGTGGACGAACACCTTGGAGATCGACTGCAGCGCGAAGGGCACCTCCCAGTCTCCGGCATGGTAAGTCTGCCCGCCCACGGTCGTCAGGCAGAGGCCGAAGGGTACCCGTTCGGGCCCGCGCTGCTCAGGCGGGTAGTAACCCCGCACGGCGTCGTAGTAGTTCGCCACCTCCTCGTCGGCGACGGACAGGTGGCGGCGGTGCAGCTCGTCGAGCCGCGCACCGACCCTACTGCCGATCTCCAGTGCGGCCACAGCGCTCGACTCCTCGGGTTCGGGGCACGCCCTAGTGTCCCGGGCCTGGTGCGCGAGGGGTACATTCCGCGCCGCCGAGATGTGCCCAGGTATCGCGCTGAGCCACTATCCTGTGGCGGGGCGGCGGAGTATCGGGCGAGACGGTGTGGCATGGGCGGTGCGGTTTCCTCGTCCCGGGGGCCGGCCGCCGACGCCTCGGGCAGCGCGGCACGCGGTGAGGGGAGCGGACCGACGGCACGACTGCGCATCTTGCACATCCAGGCTACCGCCTGCCGCCGCGATCGCCAGGTAGCCCAGTCGCTGAACGTGGCATGCGGCAGCGAGTCGATCAGGACGTCACGGATGATCCCGCCGCCCGATGTGGTAATCACGGTCAGGGTGAACACGCCGACGAGTCCAGGCGGGCGGGCGTGCACCGCGGTCAGCGCGCCGTTGAGCCCGAACACGAAGGCGCCAGTCGGATCCAGCGCGAGCGGCGGCGGCTCGGTCGTCATGCGGGGCGTCTATCCCGTGCGAGGTTCAGGTTCGCAGGCGGGCGAGTACCAGCCCGACTGGAATGCTAACGAGAAGGATGAGGACCAGCAGCCGGTAGCCGTGCAGGCACCATTGAGCGGTGCCGGCGACTGGCCGTACCCGAGCAGGGCGTAGGCCGCGGGCCAGTAGGCCCAACGTCGTGAGGAGCAGTGCACCGCCGAGGTCGATCAGCGTGGTGACGCTGAGCAGTGTTCCGGCGAGTACGGCGGCGTTGCCGAGGTTCCAGCCGGTGGTCTGGACCGCGATGACGGGGGTGGAGGTGTGGGTGGTGAACATGGCTTGGCCGAGTCCTAAGCCGGCTTGGGCGATGCCGCCGACCAGCAC
>JAICSB010000492.1 GCA_025937115.1 Pseudonocardiaceae bacterium
AGCGCCACCACCGCGACGGGATCGACGTCGCGGAGCGGGGTCCAGGGCGAGACGCCCAGCAGGAAGCACATCTCCGTCTTATATAGATTCCCAATACCGGCCATGATCCGCTGATCGAGGAGGGCGAGGCCGAGTTCAACGCCGGGTTGCTCGCGCAGCCGTTGGGCCGCTATGGCTGCGTCGTTGTCGCCCCAATTGACGTTGAGTAAGTCCGGACCCAGGTGCCCCACGAGCCGGTGTTCGTCCGGGGTGGCCACCAGTGCCATGTCGTGCAGGAGGAAACCCACTGCAACCCGGTCCTGCGTGGTCAACACTGCCCGGGCTTGGTGGGGTGGTCGTCGCCACCGCTGTCCGGGTTGGTAAAGGTGCCAGGAGCCGTCCATCCGGAAATGCGTGTGCAGGCTTCGTCCGTCGTCGAAACGGGTCAAGAGGTGCTTGCCTACACTGTGTACGCCCAGTACGGCTCGCCCCGACAGATCATGTTCGGCGAGCCGTGGATGGCGCAGTTCCCCACGGGTCAGGCGCTGGCCGCTCAGCGCCGCCGCCATCTGCTTGGCCGCCAAGTACACGGTGTCGCCTTCGGGCATCAGGCAGCGCTCGGCGCCCGGTGCAGGGACAGCACTCCGTCGGCCGGCCCGATCTGAGACCAACTGCCGGAGTCCATGGTCCAGATGCGCCCGTCGAAGGTCACCCGGTCGACGCCGAGGCGCGACGCGTGGGCGACGAGCCAGCTGCAGATCGACCAGCCGCGGGCCACCGAGTGCGCTCCGCTGAGAGTGGCAGTGCCAAGCTCGGCGACCGCGGTGTCGACCAGGTCGGTACTCGACGGGCTGAGCGTGAGGCCTCGGCAGGTCAGCGCGCCGGGTGCCTCGCCGGTGAGGGCGGCAGCGGCGGCTCGGGCCCGCGGTTCCCATTGCGCGTAGGCAGACGGCACCGCCGAGCGCTGGACGAGCTGAGCGGCTTCGGTGACGCTGAGCTCAGACCAATCCGGTTGGGCGCGAAGTCGCTGGTAGAACGCGGTGGACGCATAGACCGGGTCGAGTACCTGCGCCCGGGTTCCCCAGCCTTGGCTGGGTCGCTGCTGGAACAGACCTGCCGAGTCCCGGTCGCCGACCGGCAGGTTGTGCAGGCCGGACTCCTGCAGCGCTGTCGCCAGCGCGATCGTGACAGCATGGTCGGGCATGCCCAGTTGAATGCCGATCGCGGCGATCGTGGCGGCGTTGTCGGCCTGCTCCCCGGACAGCGGGAACGTCACGAGAGCACCAGACACCGGGTCCGCGACCGTGGTGACGGCGCAGCCGGGCGTTGCGCCGAGGTTCCGAATGAGAGGCCACACCGCCAGGGAGGCCACCACCAACACCACGACCACAGCGAGGGCGATCAGGCCTTTCCGGGCGTTCCACACTGGCGGTCTCCCTTCCGGGCCAGTGTATGAGCCGGACAAGGATGATCTCCAGCGGCTGCTGCGGTATAGCGGCGTCAGCGGGTGACTCCCGCGCCCGGGTTCACCGAAGCGGGAGTCACCCGCCCGCCATGTGTCTAGCTAGCAGTTTCCCCGGTTGTCGTGGCGCCGGTCGTCCCAGTCGTCGTAGCGCCAGTTCCGGTTGTCGTAGTCGTGGTTACGCCAGCTGTCCTCGTGCCAGTGCCTATCGTTATCGCCGTGGTGATGGCCGCCAAGACTGAAGATTTCCGCGATCCTCATATCCGCCCCTTCTTCTCTCTTCTCGGTGACATCACCGTGGTTATCGTTGCGCCACGGTGAAGTCGGTTGGCGCGCGTAGTCGCGGGCCGGTGGGGATCGCTCGTGGCGACACCATCCATGTTCACAACTCCCCGTGGATGCGATCGGTCCACCGACGCGGCCTTCTAATAGGCTACGCCCCGTTCCCTATTACAGCGAGAAACGGATCGTACTCTATTTGGGTGGTTGTGGCCGGGTCAGGAGCTTGATCACGTCACGCTCAGCACTGGGTCGAGGATCGGCGGGGCGGTGTTCAGGGCCGAGCGAAAAAACAGACTAGAGTACGCGACGTTCCTATGGCACAGTCGTGTCATGACTCGCCCCGCCGAGACTCAATCCGCGGTGAGCCCCAACGGGGTGGCTGGCCGGATGGATGGTGACGGGCCCGCTTTCCCAGCGCACCGGGCGGCCCAACCCGCCGTGGGTTGGGGCTTGCCACTGACGGTGCTGATCGCCGGGATGTTCATGTCGATCCTGGACACCACAATCGTCAACGTCGCCATCCCCACCATCCAGAACGAGTTCGGCGTGAGCACCGACGACGTGCAGTGGGTGGTCACGGGCTACACGCTGGCGTTGGGTGTGGTGGTTCCGGTCACGGCGTGGCTGGGGGACCGTTTCGGGCTCAAGCGGGTGTACAACCTGGCGCTGCTGGCGTTTGCCGCCGGATCCGCGCTGTGCGGGCTGGCCTGGGACCTCAACAGCCTGGTGGCCTTCCGGATCTTCCAAGCGATCCCGGGCGGGATCCTTCCGGTGATCACGCTGTCAATCCTGTACCGGATCGTGCCGCGGGACCGGCTGGGCGCCGCGATGGGCCTATATGGCCTGGGCATCGTCTGCGCCCCGGCGATCGGACCCACTCTGGGCGGGTACCTGGTCGAGTACGTGAACTGGCGGTTGATCTTCTACATCAACGTGCCCATCGGAATCCTCGGTGCGGTGGCCGCGGCGCTGGTGTTGCCGCGATTTCCCAGGATCGCCGGACGTCGATTCGACGTGCTGGGTTTCGTCACCGTGGCGGGTGGGCTCTTCGCGCTGCTGCTGGCGATGTCGGAGGGCGCGTCGTGGGGGTGGGGCTCCTACCGGGTCCTCGGCCTGATTACCTACAGCGTGCTGAGCCTGGCGCTGTTCGTGGTGATCGAACTGGAAGTCGCCGAACCGTTACCTCTACTGGCTGCACACAATCACTCTCGACACTCCCCGCGAGCACGTCATGTGGATACTGGTGGGGCTCGGCGCCGGTCTGGGGATAGCCATGACCATGCAACGGGCCCAGCAGATGGCCGGTCGCGCCGCCTTGCTGCCGGCGGACACCCCCACCCCACACCTCGGCCCGCCGGGGACCCCGGACTGGGTTGGGATGTACGCCACCTACCAGCAGACCCAGCTGCAGGTAT
>JAICSB010000061.1 GCA_025937115.1 Pseudonocardiaceae bacterium
CATCGCGGCGTCCAGCGCGTACCGTGCGCCGAGCGCCTCACCGCAGCCCTGGCAGGCCCGGTGGCCGCAGTTGAGCGAGTTGGTGCGCTCGGTGTCTGCCTGTGTCGAGCGCTGCTCGGGATCCAGCAGCCGGTTGCCGACCACGAAACTGCCGGTCTGGTAGAACTTGATCTGCTGGACAGGCATTGCTGGCTCCTCACCGGAAATCAGGGGATGCGCGCCGCTCCGGTGCGGATGTCGCGCAAGATGTTCTCGGCGCTGGGTCCCGAGCGCCGCTGCGCCCGTGTCCGCGCCAACTCGCGCTCGATCAGCGACCGGTTGAGATCGAGGAAGGTCAGCGGGTCGAGGGCGTCGGCGATGGCATCGGCGAACAGGCTGCGCAGCGAAGCCTTGGTGATCGGCCGGCCGCCGAGCCCGGCGATGACCGTGTAACCGTGCAGCTGGATGCCGGACAACGCCATCCGTACGTTCGCCGACACGATGCCGCCGATGCCCACAGCCAGCGCCCGCTCGATGACCACGACCCGTTTCGCGTTGCCCAGCGCTGCCCGCACCGCGTCCAGCGGGAACGGCCGGAAGCTGGTGATGCCGAGCGCACCGATGTTGGTGCCCTCGGCGCGCAGTTCGTCAACGGTGTCGGCGATGGTGCCCAGCACCGAACCAAGCGCCACCACGATGGTGTCGGCGTCCTCGATCCGGTACGGGCGGACCAGGCCGCCGGATGACCGGCCGAAGGCCTCCTCGAACTCGGTGGCGACGTCAGGGATGAGCTCCAGCGCGCGCATTTGCTTGTCGTGGGCGAGGTAGCGCACCTCGGTGAACGCCTCGGGGCCCACCATCGCGCCGATGGACACCGGGTCAGCCGGGTCGAGGACCTGGCGGGGTTCGTAGCCAGGCAGGAAGGCGTCCACCTGCTGCTGAGTGGGCAGGTCGACGCGTTCGTAGGCGTGGGTGAGGATGAAGCCGTCCATGCACACCATCACCGGCAGGGACAGTTCCTCGGCGATCCGGAACGCCTGGATATGTAGGTCGGCGGCTTCCTGGTTGGTTTGGGCATAGAGCTGGATCCACCCGCAGTCGCGCTGCGACATCGCGTCGCTGTGGTCGTTCCAGATGTTGATCGGCGCGCCGATCGCCCGGTTCGCCACCGTCATCACGATCGGTAGGCCCAGGCCAGAGGCGTTGTACACCGCTTCGACCATGTACAGCAGGCCCTGGCTCGCGGTCGCGGTGTAGGCGCGCGCCCCGGCCGCCGACGCGCCGATTGCCACCGATATCGCGGCGAACTCCGACTCCACATTGATGAACTCGCACGGCGCGAGCGTGCCGTCCTTCACCAACCCGGACAGTGCCTCGACGATGTGGGTCTGCGGGGAGATCGGGTAGGCGCAGATCACCTCCGGCCGGCACAGCGCGACGACCTCGGCAACCGCCCGTGATCCCTCAATCTGCCGCAACATCGGCCAACTCCCTCATCTCCGCTTGCACGAACTCAAACGCGCTCCGCGCCCCCTCGACGTTGCCGTCAGCGACCTTCCCGCTGAACCGCTCGCGGATCGCGGCCACCACCGAATCCAGCGAAATCCGGCCGCTGATCGCGGCGAATCCGCCGAGCAGGACGGCATTGGGCAGGGGGCGGTGCAGATGTTGCAGCGCTAGCTCGGTCGCCGGCACCACGAGCATCCGGTCGCGGTGCAACCGCGCAACGAACTCACTCAGACCGAGCTGGTCGAAACTCCGGGCAGAGTTGATCAGCATGTACCCGTCCTCGAAAAGCCCGTCGAACACACTCACCTGGTGCAGCAGCGTCGCGTCCTGGATGATCAGCGCGTCCGGTCGCATGACCGGTTCCCGCGACCGGATCTCCTTGTCGTCGATGCGGCAAAACGCGACCACCGGCGCGCCGGTGCGCTCGGAGCCAAAGCTCGGAAACGCCTGGGCGTGCCTACCTTCGATGAAGGCGGCCACGGACAGCATCTCCGCCGCTGTCACCACCCCCTGGCCACCGCGGCCGTGAATGCGTACCTCAAACATCGATAGGTCCCTTCACCGCATGCTTCGCCTGGCTGGTGATTGGCGTCCATTACCTGTCTAGCGACCGTGTCAGTGCCGGTGGCAGTGTCGGAGGTCCCACCAGGTACGTCCGGTGGTCCTGCCCGCGCTGCTGTGTTGGCGGATCGCAGCCGGACAGGCCAGTTGGCCGGTTACGTCTGGCGGTTCCGCTGTCTCGCGGCCAGTTGGCGGGCGATGCCATCGGCCCAGACGTCTATCTCGTTCCAGTTCCGGTGATCACCATAACGACCACCCATCGCCCGGTAAACCAGCCGCCCGACCAACGGATAATGGTCGCGTTCGACAGCACCCACGAAGCCGTGATGGTCCTGAGGATGAATGATCTCCCGGAAGGCGGCGAGCCCCTTCGGTTGGGTTCCGAGCCGCCGAAGAATCCTGGTAACGGTCGGGGCGAGCATGCTGTCCTGATCGCCAACCGTGGCCACGCTGAAAAGCCACACCGGCCGCTCAGCGAGCACGTTGCGGTTGCGGCGCACGAACTCTGCGGCCGGTGGGAGCCACTCCCCGTTGTGGATGGCACTGCCGAGCACGGCAGCGTCACAACCGCCAGCGTCTCCGGCTTGATCCAGCGGCCGAACCTCCACCCGGTATCCCTGCTCGCCGAGCCTGGCCGCAATCCGTTCTGCCACCCCCCGGGTCGAGTCGTGACTGCTCATATATCCGACTAGGACATCCATCTGGCACCTCCACCCCTGCAGCGGATAAGGCTGAACAGGTCAGGTGACGAAAAGTTGGCCGGCGCCAGCTGGCCCTCCCGCACTGGCCACCCCCGTCATTGGCAGCAATGTCGGTGTTTATGCCCCGCAGTGGCTGTAGTCGGGTGATCTCTGCACAAACGACTCGGGAGAACGAGCTGCTGTTGTCGGCCGCTATATGGCTAGCACAGCGGTTCTGCTCACGCCTCAGGCGTGACCCACAGCGGGTGGTGCTATTTGTGTGGTGATGACCGGCAAGTGTTCGCGGATGAGAAGCCCGCTAGCGACCAGCACCCACAGGGCTCCCAATGTAGCCGGCACGTAGGCGACAAGTATGCTGCCGGGCGCAAATACGCCGGCGGTGCTGATCACGGAAAACGAGGTCAGTACCCTGATCAGTGCGACGAGTCCGGCGAACCAAGCCATCCACACGGGGAATACGTGGGTACGAGCGATCGCGACTGCTGACGCACCCATCGGGAGTGCCAACGCGATTCCGGCGACGGTCCCTACCACTGTGATTGCAGTGAACGGAATGACGGCGAGTCCTTGCAGTTCCGGGTGCGCCGTCATGGCATATGTCATCCCGGCCACTGCTGACATGTTAATGAACCCGATCGCGCCGACCAGGATATAGCCGGCGAGCACCACCCAAGACGCATCACTGTTCTCATCTGCGCGGCGGAATGCGGTAGCCAACGCGGCACCGAACCACAGCAGGAGCACTATCGCTACAGCGTAAAGCAATGCGCCCGTCAAGATCTGACCGCGATGGTCGGACAGAAATACAGCGATTGAGCCCGTAGAGCCCGTGATCGCGGGCGGGCTGCCCATGATCAGGGAAGCGACGGCCGCCAACACTACCGCACCGATACCAGCTACACCGCCCCACCGAAATTCATGACCTTCACCCATCAGGGCCACCTCCTTTGATGCAACTGATCCAGTGATCGGAGCTTCCCCGCGAGAGTCCGCCACCCCTAGAGCCGAAAGTTCCCACCGCTACGCCGAAAGTCCCGATAGGCCAGGTAGTCAGTCGCGGCACGCAAACGAGGGCGGAGATTCGTCGGGCGGGGCCGAAAGACCCAGGCGGACAGTCCTTCGGCCAGTGGCGGACCGACGTGCAGCGACCCACCACCAACGACGGGGAAAGAAGGAGGGTACGTGCGGCCGGTTGGAGGTGCGGGATGCGGCCGACGACCCTCTCACGATGACCGTGGCTCGGCAACGATGTCGTCCACCGGCTCTCGCGCCAACGGCACTCATAGCTGGGCCCGTTCAGGCACTTGGACCCTGACTCCGGGCGACTTGGCTGGGACAGTAGGTCCATCGCGCTGGCCCTAAGCCGTCGGTGGGGGTGCCGAGCGCAGGAAGCGAGACCCATGTGGCTCTCGGAGAGCGGCCCTGCACTGCTGCGCGGATCGTCGGGAAATGGGGTACTGATGACCGTGCGTAACAATGAATTTACGTGATTTCCTGCAGCGGTTTCGCCCGGTCGGGATACCGGGGGCCGCGTCGCGTCCTGGGGTTCCCGCTGATCGGGGTACCGAGCTGGCCAGGGAGTTGGAGCCGGTGCTGGTCCTGCTGGCAGAAGCGCAGGATGACGCGGAACGCATTCGCAGGGACGGCAAGGCGCAAGCCGTACTGCGGTTGCAACAAGCGCACCTGCAAGCCGAGACCATTGTCAGGGAAGCAAGCATGCGCGCCGCAGCGGTGCGTGCCGACGTCGCCGCGCAAGCGCAGGCGACTGCTGCTCAGGAATCCGAGCAGATCGCCGTGTCCGCGCACGACGCCGCCGAGCGGTTACGGGCACGTGCCGCTTTGCGCATGCCCGACTACGTCGACCGGGCGGTGGCGTTGGCTTGCGCAGCGCTCAGCGTGGACGAGCGGCGGGAGGCAACGGGATGAGCGCGGGTTGGATCGCGGGCGGCGTGCGAGCGAGAGCGTTGTTGCGCCGCCGCGTCGGCGCAGTAGGCACCCGCGAGGTGGCTGCCTGCCCGTCCCTGGCCGACGCGCTGGACTTGCTCGTGGCCGGTCCGTATCAGCGAGATGTCCGGGTCGGGCAGACGCTTGAGGAGGCCGAACACGCCGTTGGTTCGACATTACTCTGGCACCTCCGGGTGCTGGCCGGCTGGCAGCCCCGTGCGGGTGCTGAGCTGGTGCGGCTGCTCGCCGGCTGGTTCGAGGTCGCCAACGTACTGGAGCACGTGTGTTCACTGCTTGGAGCCGACACCGGCCCGCAATACCGGCTGGGAACGTTGGCCACTGCGTGGCCACGGCTCGCGGCCACCACATCGCTCGCCGAACTGCGCTCGGGGCTGGCCACCTCGCCGTGGGGTGATCCGGGGGCGGAGGACCCCTGGGCGGTGGTGACGGGGATACAGCTCGGTTGGGCCACACGATTAGCCGAGAGGGTCCCGCAGGTCCGGGCTTGGGCGGCTGGAGGCGCGGCACTGCTGGTCGCGCGCGCCCGATACGCACTCGACCGGACGATCCCGGAACCGGCACAGCGCAGGGTCGTCGCGTTGCTCGGCGCGGACCCAGCCAAGGCGACCTCTCTGGCGGATTTCACCCGCCGACTTCCGAGCGAATCGCGCTGGGCGCTGGCGGGCATCGACAACCCCGCAGAGCTGTGGCAGGCCGAGGAACGCTGGTGGGTACGGGTCGAGCAGGACGCGCTGGCACTGCTGCGCGGTCCCGGATTCGGTCCCGATCCGGTGGTGGGTTGTGTCGCTTTGCTCACTCTCGACGCCCGACGAGTGCGGGCCGCCATCGAGCTCGCCGCCCGCGGCGGCCGTCCGCTGGAGGCCTTCGATGCCCTGGCCTGAGGCCATTCAACCGGTGCGCATGCAGCGGATAGCCATCGTCGCTGCTGGCGACGGGTTGCGCGACGCGCTGGTCAGGGTTGCCGACACCGGCGTGGTCGACCTTGACCACGCGGACAAGCCCGATATGGCGGGCGAAGCAGCGCGTCGGATACAGCGCTTGGGGGTGTCGACGTCCACACCAGTGCTGGCCGCACATCAGCCCGATCAGGAGGCACTCGAGCGAGACTACCGAACGGACCTGCTGGCCGGTGAAGCCGAGCTGGAGGAAGTGGCTTCCAGCGCGCTGCGGCGTGGTTCCGTTGCCGCGCTGACAGGCTGGTGTCCTGGTCAGGAACTACCCGGCCTGGCCGCGCGGCTGGCGGAGGTGGGCGCGGCCGTCGTTCCGATGCCCGCGCCGCGCGGTGTGGACCCGCCGACATTGCTGCGTTCCGGGGGCATGATGCGTCGCTCGTTCGCCCCCCTGGTACAGACCTACGGCACGGTGCCGTACCCGGATGTCGATCCCACGTTCCTCGCCGGCATCGCTTACGTACTGATGTTCGGGATGATGTTCGGCGACGCCGGGCACGGACTGCTGCTGATCGCGGTAGCGATCTTGCTGCGGGCCGGCTGGCCACGCCGGCTGGCCCGGTGGCGCTCGGCGTGGCCGTTCGTGGCCGGAGCCGGACTGGCCAGCAGCGGGTTCGGAGTGCTCTACGGGGAGTTCTTCGGGCCGACCGGAGTCGTCCCGGTGCTGTGGCTGGCACCGTTGCAAGAACCGGTCCTGCTGCTGGAGGCCGCCGTCGCGGTGGGGGCGGTGCTACTCGCGGTCGCCTACGCGGTGGCGATCGTCAACAGGTGGCGTGAAGGGGGCCCGCAGCTGGCCCTCTACGCATCCTCAGGGATTGCCGGAGCCGCGGTGTTCCTGGGCATCGGCTGCGTGACTGCTGGGCTGTATCTGCGCGCCGACCAGATCGTCGTCCTTGGTGGCCTGGTGACTGCGACGGGGCTGGCACTGGCCGGGGTCGGTGTCGTGGCCGCGTCGGGCGGCGGCGCGGCAGGCGTGGTGCAGGCTGGTGTGCAGTTGTTCGACATCGTCATCCGGATCGGCTCCAACCTGGTGTCCTTCGCCCGTCTCGCCGCGTTCGGTCTCGTCCATGCCGCGTTGGGGTCACTGGTATGGCACGGCATGGTCGGACTGTTCGGCATGGGTGGACTCGCTGCTTCCGGCGCAGCAGTGCTGGTGTTCGTGCTGGGCAACGCATTGGCGTTTTCGTTAGAGGCGCTCATCGCGGCGATCCAAGCGCTGCGGCTGGAGTTCTACGAGTTGTTCTCCCGGGTCTTCGAGGTGCAGGGCCGTCCCTTCCGTCCATGGCACCTGCCCACCGACTCCGCTGACAACCACTTGATCAGGGAGGCACCGTGATCGTCTGGCTCACCGGCATACCGGTTCTCGCGGCAACGTTTGGGGGTGCCTACCTGCTGATGCGGCGCGCAGGACGAGCCGTGCTGACTCTATTTCTGACTCTGGACGTGGTCCTGCTGGTCGGTGCGGCGGTTGTCGCGCTGGTCGTGCTTAGCGGACCTGCCACGGTGGAACCGGTCGCTGTCGCGCAGGCCGTCCCGACCACCGGGAACTGGGCTGCCCTACTGGGCGCGGCCATTTCGGTCGCGGGATCATCCATCGGGGCCTCCATCGCGGTCGCCTACACCGGGGCGTCCGCACTTGCCGCACTCAGCGAGCGGCCCGAGCTGTTCGGCAGGGCGATGGTGATCGTCGGTCTGGCTGAGGGAATCGCCATCTACGGCTTGATCGTTGCGGTGATTCTCATCGGGAAGGCGTGAGTGGTGGGAGCCGTGGCGGTGATCGGCGATCGGGTCTGGGTTCAGGGCTGGGCGCTGGCGGGAGCCCAGGTGTGGGAGGCCGCCGACTCCACCTCCGTTCGTCGGGCCTGGCACCTGCTCGATGAAGACGTCTCCGTCGTGCTGCTCACCCAGACCGCTGCGGACTGCTTAGTCACCGAGCTGTCCGACTTGAGCTGGCCGCTCGTCGTGGTGATCCCACCGTGACCAGGCTGGACATCGAGCGGGTGCAGGCAGCGCTCGCGCCGTTGAGGTCTGCTCTGCTCGCTCGTGCCACCGCCGAAGCCGCCCAGGAGGTCGCCGAGGCGCAGCGCCAGGCCGACAGCCTGGTCACCCAGGCGTATGCCACAGCGCAGGCGGATCTCGAAACGGCGGCGTCCTTAGGCCGATCCGACGCGGAAACGGTGATCGTGGCCCACCGCAGCCGGGCCCGGCGGGCGGCGCGCCTGGGAGAGCTAGCCGCGCAGCGGGAGGTCTACGACGAACTGCACCGTCGGGTCACCGCCGCCATGGCCCGCCTCGCAGACGAACCGGCACTGCGGGACAGGCTCGTTGCACAGGTCCGGGCCGTGTTGGGACCCGACGCTACAGTGCTGGACGTTCCTGGCGGAGGGGTAATCGGACACATGGCGGGCAGACGAGTTGATTTCAGCCTTCGTGCCGCAGCCGAACGTGCCGTCAACGAACTCGGGGCAGGGGTGCGGGAGCTGTGGGCGCCGTAAAGCCGGGGCGGATCATCAGAGTAGCCGGGCCCCTTGTGGAGGTGGAGGACGTCGGGCCGGTGGCGATGTACGACCTGATTGCTCTCGGTCCGGCGGGTACACCGGGTGAGGTCGTGGCCGTCCGCGACGGGCTCGTCAGCGTGCAGGCCTACGAGTACACCGGTGGGCTTGGCCCCGGTTGCCCTGCCGTCCCTCAGGGCAGACCGCTGTCGGCGCACCTGGGTCCTGGTCTGCTCGGTCAGGTTTTCGACGGGTTGCTACGCCCGCTGTCGAGGGCTCCGATGTTCCTGACGCCGGGCGCGATTAGCGAGGACACCGACCAGAGCTGGCGATTCGAGCCGCGGGTGAGGGTCGGCGACCGGGTGGTGGAAGGACAGGTACTCGGCGTGCTGCGGGGTGCCGGTCCGCTGGAACATCGGGTGCTGGTGCCGCCGGGGGAGGGCGGCGCGGTGGAGTCCGTGACCGCTGGTCAATGCCGGGCTGACATGGTCGTGGCGGCGGTAGCCGGCGTGGATATCGGTCTGTTCACGGACTGGCCGGTGCGCCGGCCTCGCCCTTACCGGGCGCGGCGTGAGGAGGTCGAACCCCTGCACACCGGCCAGCGCGTCCTGGATCTGCTGTACCCCATCGCACGTGGCAGTACAGCCGCGGTGCCAGGAGGTTTCGGCACCGGCAAGACCCTGCTGCTGCAGCAACTGGCCAAGTGGTGTGACGCAGACGTGATCGTCTACATCGGCTGTGGCGAACGCGGCAACGAGATGGCCGAGGTAGTCTCGGAGCTGCTAGAGCTGGCCGATCCGCGCACCGGTAAGCGCTTGGCTGACCGCACTGTGATCATCGCTAACACCTCGAACATGCCCATGATGGCGCGCGAGGCCAGCATCTACACAGGCGTCGCTGTCGCGGAATATTTCCGCGACATGGGCTACCACGCGGTCGTCATCGCCGACTCCACGTCGCGCTGGGCTGAAGCTCTGCGCGAGTTCGCGTCCCGGACGGGGGCGCTGCCAGCTGAGGAGGGCTACCCCGCCGACCTCGCCTCCGCCCTGGCCGCCTTCTATGAACGCGCGGGGGCAGTGCAGACCCTTGGGGGGATGTCCGGCTCGGTGACCATCGTCGGGGCGGTATCCCCGCCAGGCGGGGACATGACCGAGCCAGTCACCGCCCACACCGAACGGTTCGTGCGGTGCCGGTGGACGCTCGACCGGGAACTGGCCTACGCCAGGCACTACCCCGCCGTATCCTGGTCGGGCTCGTTCTCTCGCGACGCGGCCGCCATCGGTGTCCACTATGTGCGCTCCGGTGACCTGGACTGGTCGGCGCGGCGTGCTCGCGTGATGCGCGTGCTCGCGGAGGCCGACCGGCTGTCTGCCCTCGCGGAGCTGGTCGGCGCGGCCACCCTGTCGGGAGCCGAGCGGATGGTCCTGCTCGGCGGCCGACTCTTACGGGAGGCGGTACTGCAACAGAACGCCCTGTCCCGTATGGACGCGTTCTGCGTGCCGGAGAAGACCAGCGCGCTCGTCGAGGCGGTCTTGGCGGTTGTCGACGGTGGCCTGGAGTTAATCGGTGCGGGTATGCCGGTCAGCGTTATCGAGGAGTTCGACTTCTCCGTGTTGATCCGGTTGCGGGAAGAGGTCGCGCCAGCGGACCTAGAGGTGATCGGATGGTGCCGCGACACGGTACTGGCCGGGTTGAGGACGCTGGCACAGTGACCTCCTGGCAGCGGATGGAATTCACCGGAGTGCGCGAGCTGCGCGGCCCGTTGGTGGTAGTCGGGGAAGTGAGCGGCGTTGGTTGGGACGAGTTCGTGCGGATCAGACTGTCTTCGGGTGAGCAGCGGCACGGCCTGGTACTTGAGGTCGATCACGACCTCGCAGTCGTGCAGGTTCTGGAGGGCACCGCGGGTATGGACTCGGCGGGCACCCGGTTGGAGTTCGCGGGCGAGCCACTGAGCATCCCGGTCGGGCCTGGCTGGTTGGGGCGGGTGTGTGACGGTCGTGGGGACCCGGTGGACGGCGGCCCCCCGGTGTTCGGGACGAGCAGGGCTGCGGTATCAGGTGCCCCGCTGAACCCGACGTGGCGTGACCCGCCGGCCGAACCGGTGCTCACGGGAGTCTCGGTGATCGACGCCCTGACCACAGTGGTCCGTGGCCAGAAGCTGCCGGTGTTTTCCCTGCCGGGATTGCCGCACCTGGAGTTGGCCACTCAGATCGCCGCGCGATCCACCGTCGCGGGTGCGCCTTTCTCGGTGGTGTTCGCCGGAATCGGGCTCACCCACGCCGACGCCGCATTCGCGCGAGACGCACTGGATGAACGCGGCGCTGCGGGGGAGTTGGTACTGCTGCTCAACACAGCCGACGATCCGGTGATCGAGCGAATCCTCACACCGCGGCTCGCGCTGACCATCGCCGAGGCGTTGGCCTTCGGCGAAGGCAGGCACGTGCTGGTGGTCATGACCGACATGACCAGCTATGCCGAGGCGCTGCGAGAGGTTTCCGCCGCGCGCGGCGAGATTCCGGCCCGACGCTCCTACCCGGGTTACCTCTACAGCGACCTCGCCTCACTGTACGAGCGCTGCGGGCGTATCCGAGGACGGGCGGGGTCGGTCACGGTGCTACCTGTGCTCACCATGCCCGGAGGTGACATCACCCATCCTGTTCCTGACCTCACCGGCTACATCACCGAGGGACAGATCGTGTTCTCCGCTGAGCTGCACGCGCGCAACGTGTATCCACCGATCGACCCACTCTCATCGCTGTCCAGGCTCATGCGCAAAGGGGCCGGCCCGGGCCGGACCCGCGCCGATCACCTCGATCTCGCAGCGCAACTACTGGCGGCACTGTCCCGGGCGCGCCAGATACGCGAGTTGTCCGAGCTGATCGGCACGGCCACACTCAGCCACACCGACCGGCTGTACCTCGAGTTCGAGGAGGCTTTCCGCGACCATCTGCTCACCCAACGTCCCGATGAGGCCCGCGAGCTCAACGACACTTTGGAGCGGGCTTGGCAGGTACTGCTACACCTGCCACGGCGGGAGCTGGCCATGCTTCCGGCGGCACTGCTGGAGGCGCGATGAGCACCATCCGGGTACCACCTGGACGAACCGGACGCCTCTGGCTGCGCCACCGCCTGGACACCGCATCGCGCGGCGCGGCGCTGCTGGAGCAGAAGTTGCGCGCGCTGCGCGAGGAGCAATCTCGCCTGGCCCAACGTGTCCGCCGCAGCGGTGAGGAATGGGCCAGACAGGCG
>JAICSB010000056.1 GCA_025937115.1 Pseudonocardiaceae bacterium
CGCGCTTTCCGCACATCTGAGTGGTCATTTGTGCCCCCACCTGGGGTCGTCGTCGAGGGCGCGGAGGGACACACCCTCGAGTTCGGTGACCAGGGCGCGGAGGCGTCGGGAGTTGTCGAACCAGGGCTGGTAGTCACGTAGCTGCGCGTCGGTCAGGCGCCGGGTGACGGTCTTGCCCGTGACCTTGCGGGTCCAGCTCCAGAAGGGTCCGTGGAGCGCGGGTGGTTCGGCGTGGCAGCGGCAGTGGGGCTTGCCGCAGCGGGCGTGGCGATGCAGCACGGTGCCGGGCAGCACGAACCCGATCGCGGCGAGCTGCGCGGTGATCCGGTCGCCCTCGGTCTGGTACTCGGGGTCGATCTGCACGACACGCCACCTCCAGATCCGCCGGTCTTGACCTCGGTCGCAGTATAACTACTGCGGAACGGTGAGTGTCGAGGATGACACGCGGGAGGTGGGGAATGGGCCAGACGGACGGCGCGGTCGACGAGGTCGGCTTCGAGCTGGTCAGTCGCCGGTTGGGGGCGCTGCCGCTGGTCAACCACTTCCTGGCCCGGGCCGGGGTGCCGGCCCTGCTGGCCCGCTACCTGCCCGCCGACGATGCGCGTTACCGACTCGCCCCGGCTACCGCGATCGGGCTGGTGGTGCTCAACTTGCTGGCCGGCCGCGAGCCGCTCTACGGGTTGGGTGAGTGGACGGCCCGCTACGAGCCGGCCACGCTCGGGCTCTCGCCCAACGAGGCCGAGCAGACCAACACCGGACTGATCAACGACGACCGGGTGGGCCGGGCGCTGGAGCGCCTCTTCGACGCCGACCGGGCCAGCCTGCTCACCGAGCTGCTGCTCGGGGTGATCACCGAGTTCGGTGTGGACACCGCCGAGCTGCATAACGACTCGACCTCGATCACCGTGTCCGGGGTCTACCGCGACGCGATTGGGACCACGCGCGGAGGCAAGCCCACCCCGGTGATCACCTTCGGGCATTCCAAGGACCACCGGCCCGATCTCAAGCAGCTGGTATGGATCCTGACCGTGGCCGCCGACGGTGCGGTGCCCATCGCCTACCGCCTCGCCGACGGCAACACCAATGACGACCCGACCCACGTGCCGACCTGGGACGGGTTGGTGGCGCTGCTCGGGCGCACCGATTTCCTCTACGTCGCGGACTCCAAGCTGTGCTCACGCGAGGCAATGGCCCACATCGCCACGGGCGGTGGGCGGTTCGTCACCGTGCTGCCCCGAACCCGATCCGAGGACCACTGGTTCCGCGACTGGATCCAGACCCACCCACCACAATGGACCGAGGCGCTGCGGTTACCGCCGGCCCGCCTCGAAGCGCCCGACCGGGTCTGGTCGGT
The DNA here is from genome assembly GCA_025937115.1 of Pseudonocardiaceae bacterium. The sequence goes on from JAICSB010000056.1 coordinate 1,355, forward strand.
GTTGCCCGCCCCACTGCCCTCCGCGGAGGGCCACCGGGTGATCTGGGTGCACAGCACCGACAAGGCCATCCGCGACGCCACCTCCCGCTCCGCCCGGATCGAGGCCGGCGCCGCCGCGATCGACGCCCTCGGCGTCCGCCTGGCCGGCCCGAAATGCCGACTCAAGACCCGCGTCGCGGTCACCGAAGCCGCCACCGCAGCACTGGATGCGGCCGGCGCCAGCCGGTGGATCAGCGCCACCGTCAGCGAGACCGTCGAGGAGAGCTTCCGCCAAGAACGCCGCGGTCGACCCGGCGCGAACACCCGCTACCGCCGCCGCACCCGCACCCGGTTCACCGTCAGTTGGGACACCATCCCCGACCGCGTCGCCTACGACGCCGCATCCGACGGCTGCTTCCCCCTGATCAGCAACGACACCACGCTCACCGACGCCGAGGTGCTCGCCGCCTACCGCTACCAGCCCCACCTCGAACGCCGCCACCACCTGCTCAAATCCCTGCAAGACGCCGCCCCGGTACTGCTGCACAACCCGGCCCGGATCGAGGCGCTGTTCTGCTGCCAGTTCCTCGCGCTGCTCATCGGCGCCCTGATCGAACGCCAGATCCGCACCGCCATGACCACCGCACAGGCCCACGACATCCCGCTCTACCCCGAGTTCCGCGGCTGCACCGCACCCTCGATTACCCGCATCATGGAAATCTTCGCCGACCTCACCCGCCACCACCTACACCGCGACGGCCAACTCGTCCAGACCTTCCAACCCGAACTCAGCCCACTACACCAACAGGTCCTCCAGCTACTCGACGTCCCCACCACCAGCTACACCGGCCCGACTGACAGCCCATGACCACCCGGTGGGGGCGCATATCGGACCCGAGAAGTGCGGAAAGCGCGTCGGGACGTTGCGTCATCCGGCATTGTCAGGGTCGCCGTCTACGGTCGGTAGTGACTAGATCACGACAGAGACGGAGCCCGACATGATCGTCGATTGCGACCGGTGCGAGGTGCGCGGCCTTGCCTGCCAGGACTGCGTCATCACCGTATTACTCGGAGCCCCACCGAGCGGTGTGGAGTTGGACGGCACCGAACGGTTAGCCCTGGACACCTTGGCAGAGGCCGGCATGGTGCCCCACCTGCAGCTGGTGGATCGGGACGAAGATCGCCACATGATGGGAAGGGATACCCGTGTTCGGGGTCACCTGCGCGATGACGCTGAGCGGTCCGCAACTGACTGTGAACGGTCAGGACGACACGTTGGCTGATCGGCCGAGCCGAACATCGCGCGGGTCACGGAGACGCCTATCGTGCCCAGCGGCCGCTCTGCCCCATACCTCGCTCGCCGGTGGTGACAACGTTGGTGACCTTTCGTAATCTTTCCGAGACTTTGCGGTAGGTGCCGTCCGACCTGGACGGCACGGTAGGCGGTCTAGGAGAGGAGATAGCCGCGACGTGTGGCCGCATCATCGGAAGGGCGGTGTAGGCAAGCGCAGTGTTGCCGAGCGCAGCGTCTCGGCTGTGATGGCCACCGCCACCGTGGTTGCGCTGGTCACTCTGACGCCCACTCCAGCCATGGCCGACCCGGCGGTGCCCGGGGATGCCGCGCAGCAGCTTTCCGAGCTGAATCGGCAGGCTGAGGTGCTCACAGAACGATGGCACTACGCCCGCGACCAGTTGAACGCCCGCCGCGCCGACCTCGAACAAGCCAGGGCGGACGCCACCGCGGCCCAGTCCGCCGCAGATCGCGCCAAGGCGGTCCAGGGCCAGTACCGCGGTCAAGTTGACCTGCTGACCAAAGCCTCATTTCAGGGTGCGCGACTCAACCGGCTGTCCGCTCTGCTGGTCAGTGACTCTCCCCAGGACTTCTTGGACCAGATGTCGGCGCTGGATATGCTGGCGATGGATAACAAGCAGGCCTTAGACCGGCTCACCGGCGCCGTCGCGCAAACCCAGCATGCAGAGCGCTCGACGAGCGACGCAGCAGTGCGGGCGGCTCAAGCTGAACGAGATGCCGCACGGCTCGAAGGCGATCTCACCCGTTCCCGCGTCGAGATGGACCGCCAGATTCAAGTTGTCACGAAACGCCTCGCGGAGCTGACCCGTCAAGAGCGCGCCGTGTACCTCTTCGGCGGCAACATCCATTTTCCGATCAACCTGGTCGGCACCGGTACCGCGGTCCAAGCGGCGCGGATCGCGCTGACCAAGCAAGGCTCGGCCTACGTCTGGGGCGGCGACGGCCCGATCACCTTCGACTGCTCGGGACTGGTGAAGTGGGCGTTCGAGCAGGCGGGGATGCCCGGACTGCCGCACTCAGCTGAGGAACAGGCGCGAATGGGTCGTAGCGTCGATCGTCCCGATCTGCGGCCGGGCGATCTCATTGCGCTGTATTCCCCGATCAGCCACATCGGCATCTACGTTGGTGACGGCTTCTATGTGAACGCACCGCAAAGCGGTGACGTGGTGAAGGTCGTCCCGGTGCCGTGGAGGCAAGTCACCGCGATGAGCCGCATCGGCTGACCTGCACCAGCTGAATACCGTGCGCGACGTCACCGCTACTCTCCGGCTGATGCCACGGATCCTGCTGGTGAGCAACGACTTTCCACCCCGACCCGGTGGGATCCAGGCGTACCTGCACCAACTGGCGCTGGCGCTGCCGCCGGACGAGATCGCCGTCTACGCTCCGGACTGGCCGGACGCGGCGGCTTTCGACGCGCGATTGCCGTTTCCGGTTTTCCGGCATCACGGACCTCTCATGATTCCCACGCCCGCGGTACTTCGACGCGCCGCTGAGTTGCTCCGGGAGCTGCACTGCGAAACCGCATGGTTCGGCGCAGCAGCTCCGCTGGGCCTACTGGGGCCGTCGTTGCGCCGCGCCGGAGCACGACGAGTGGTGGCTAGCAGCCACGGACACGAGGTGGGCTGGTCGATGTTGCCACCTGGGCGGATGGCACTTCGCCGGATCGGCGTGGACGCCGACGTGGTCACGACCGTGAGCCAGTACACCCGTCGCCGGGTTGCCTCGGCGTTTGGGCCCCGGGCTGCCCTGGAGATCCTGTCGCCGGGCGTGGACTGCGCAGCGTTTCACCCGGACCCCGGGGCGCGCGCGGAGATCCGACGACGCCACCGGCTGGGCGATGCCCCGGTAGTGCTGTGCGTGTCTCGGCTAGTGGCTCGCAAGGGGCAAGACATGCTGGTGCGGGCATTGCCTGCGATCCGCAGCCAGGTACCGGGGGCGATGCTACTGCTCGTTGGAGACGGACCCCGGCGATCAGCTTTGCACCGGCTGGCGGAGTCGGGTGGCGTCGCTGACGCCGTGGTGTGCACAGGAGCGGTGTCGTGGGCGGAGTTGCCTGCGTACTACGCCGCTGGCGACGTCTTCGCGATGCCCTGCCGGACGCGGGGACACGGGCTGGATGTTGAGGGGTTCGGTCTGGTGTTCCTCGAGGCCTCGGCTACCGGCTTGCCGCTGGTGGTTGGCAACGCCGGCGGGGCGGCGGAGACGGTCCGGGTAGGCGACACCGGCGAGTTGGTGAACGGCCGTGACCTAGCGGCGGTAACTCGGGCCGTAGCGACCCTGCTCGCTGATCCCGAGGCGGCTGCGGCGATGGGCCGGCGCGGACGACGCTGGATGCTGCAGAGCTGGGACTGGGGTTGCCGCCAGCAGCAGTTGCAGCAGCTGCTGCTGGGCGGTTAGCCGTAAAGCGCCTCGATGTCGGCGGCGAACTCCTTGGCCACTACGGCGCGCTTGACCTTCAGACTCGGGGTGAGTTGGCCACCGGCCTCGGTGAAGTCACCTGGAACGATGCGGAATTTGCGGATCGCCTCGGCCCGGGAAACAGTCTTGTTCGCGTCGTCGACCGCCCGCTGCACCTCGGCGCGCAGATCTGGGTCCTCGATCAGGTCTGCGACCGGGCTACCAGCCGGCTTGCGGTGCTCCGCGCACCAGGCCGGGAGGGTCTCGGCGTCGAGGGTGATGAGCGCGGCGATAAAACGTTGCTTGTCACCCAGGACCATGCATTGACTGATCAGGCGATGGGCCCGGATCCGGTCCTCCAATGCTGCCGGAGAGACGTTCTTGCCCGTCGCCGTGACGATGATCTCCTTTTTGCGACCGGTGATCCGTAGGAAGCCGTCCTCATCGAGCTCCCCGAGGTCGCCAGTGTGGAACCAGCCGTCGATGAGAGCTTCCCGGGTCTCCTGATCGTTGTGCCAATACCGGCGCAGCACACCGGGGCTTTTGACCAGCACCTCGCCGTTGTCATCGATCCTGATCGTGACGCCGGGCAATGGCTGACCCACAGTGCCGATCTTGACGTGTTTCTCGGTGTTCACCGTGGCAGGCGCGCTGGTCTCAGTCAGCCCGTAGCCTTCGAATACCAGCACCCCGACACCGCGGAAGAAGTGTCCGAGCCGCTCGCCCAAGGGAGCGCCACCGGAGACAGCTGCGAGACACCGGCCGCCGAGTACCGCCCGGAGTTTGGTGTAGACCAGTTGGTCGAATAAGGCGTGCTTGGCGCGCAAGGCCAGGCCAGCTCCGCCGGTTTCCTGGGCTCGGCTCCATTCAACGGCGGTGGCAGCGGCGATGTCGAAGATGCGGCCCTTGCCATCGGCATGTGCCGTCTGCCTCGCCGAGTTGTAAACCTTTTCAAAGACTCGAGGCACGGCCAGCACTAATGTCGGCCGGAAATCAGCCAACTCGGCGACCACGTTCTTCACATCCGGAGAGTGGCCGAGGGTGATCCGGGCGTACACGCAGCAGCACTGGATGATCCGGGCGAACACGTGTGCCAGCGGCAGGAACAGCAGCAGTGAGTTCGCCGGTTGCATCAGGCCGGTGAACTCTGACACCGCGGACCGGGTCACGGCGAGCAGGTTGCGGTGAGTGATTTCACAGCCCTTCGGGCGGCCCGTGGTCCCTGAGGTGTAGATCAGTGTCGCCAGGTCTTCGGCGCCCACCGTGGTGGCGCGCTCGCGCACAACGGTGTCGCTGATCTCAGCGCCCAGCGCGGTGAGCTGGTCGATCGCTGAAGCCCGTTGGCCAGCGCCCGTCGCCGGGTCGATCTGCCACACCGAAGCCGGCGCGCCCAACCGATCAACCAGACCCTGGACCATCTCGCGGTGAGCGGGGCTTTCGACCACGACGGCCTTGGCGCCCGAATCGGAAAGAATCCACTCCACCTGCTCGGCCGAAGATGTCTCATAGATCGGCACCGTGGACCCCCCGGCGGCCCAGATCGCGTAGTCCAGCAGGGTCCACTCGTAGCGGGTCTTGGACATCAGCGCGATACGATCCCCGCGCTCGATGCCCGCTGCGATGAGGCCCTTGGCCACGGCGGTCACTTGACCGGCGAATTCCCGCGCTGTGACGTCTATCCAGCCACCGTCGATCCGGCGGCGGAAGCTGGCGCTGCCAGCGAAGCGCTCAGCATTGGCCCACACCGCATCGGTGAGGTTCTCCTCGTCATCCACCGTGGTGGTGGCGGGAACCGTGAACTCCCGCACGGGTACCTCCGCAGGTCGGCCTTGCCCAGTACTACTCGGCAACGTATCGCGCCTATACCAGCGCCGGGTAGCCTGCCTGATCGTGCGGGTCCATGTGGTGTCCGACGTGCACGGTAACGCGGACGCGCTGGCCAGGGCGGGCGCGGGCGCCGATGCGCTGCTGGTGCTCGGGGACCTGATCGACTTCGTGAACTACCACGACCACTCCGCTGGGATTCTCGGCTCGGTGTTCGGGCCTGCTGCAGTAAGCCGGTTCGCGGAACTGCGCTCCGGCGCAGCACCGGGCCAGGCGTACGCGTTCGTGCAGCAGCTGTGGAGCCAGATCCCGGATTCCCGCGATGTCGTCCGCGAGGCCATCGTCGAACAGTATGAGCGGCTGTTCGCGGTGCTGCCCAGCCCGGCGTACGTCACCCCCGGCAATGTGGACCTGCCCGAGCTGTGGCCGCGGTTCGCGCGCTCGGGGCTACACCTGCTCGACGGGCAGACCGTCGAAATCGGCGGCCTGCGATGCGGTTTCGTGGGCGGAGGGTTGTTACCGGACGGCGTCGCCCCGCGCCGCGACCCGGTCTTTCGCTCTTACCTGCGTACTCCGCAGCAGTACGCAGGGGCGGTCGCTGCGCTCGGGCGGGTGGACATGCTGTGCAGCCACATTCCACCCGCGGTTCCGGAGCTGCTCTACGACGTGCAGGCCCGACGGCCCGAGCTCGGCTCCGAGCAGCTGCTGATGGTGATCCGTCGGGACCGGCCGCAAATCGCGGTGTTCGGGCACGTGCATCAGCCGCTGGCCGGGCGGGTCCGGGTGGGACGGACTGAATGCGTCAATGTCGGGCATTTCCAGCGGACCGGGTCGCCGCACGTGTTGCGATGGTGACCACTCCCGGTGGCGACGTGCGGGTAATCTACGCGGCATGCCCGACCATTCAACCCAGTCCATCGTCATCAACGCCGTTCCTCAGGCGATCATGGGTGTGATTGCTGACTTCTCCGCCTACCCACAATGGGCGTTGGCGGTGAAGAAGGCCGAGGTGGTGATTCCCGGCGCCGACGATCGCGCGGAGCGGGTCAGATTCTCACTGGACGCCGGCCTGGTGAAGGACGAGTACGTGCTTGATTACGTCTGGTCTTTGGACGGGCTCACAGTCGCCTGGGAACTGGTCGAGGGCCAGCTGCAGAAGGCGCAGCACGGCTCTTATGTGCTGCAACCCGTCGGCACGGCGACCAACGTGACCTATAGCCTCACGGTCCACCTCGCGATTCCAATGATCGGAATGATCAAGCGGAAGGCCGAGAAGGTCATCATGGACACCGCGCTGAAGGAGCTCAAGCGCCGGGTGGAGGCGTGAATTGCCGGATGGTGAGGACTAAAGCTGCGCTCCGTCGTCGGGCCCTTGGGATGCCGCGTCGGATCGCAGCCCGGTCACCAGCCAGCCGATCCCGGCGGTGACGGCGAGTAGTCCCAGCGGTGTCGCCACCCGCTCACCGAGATCCACCACATTCGGCAACGCTAGCAACAGCACGCCAACGATGATCGTGAGCACGCCGCCTACCGTTCGGGTCCGCGGTATCGGCAGTGGTGCTGGCTCCGGCGGCTCGAAATGGTCCTCATGGGCGTCGCTCGCTGGCCAGCGTGGTTGCTCCGGCTCGGTGAAGGACAACTCGAAGACACCACTCTCCGTGCTCAGGTGGGGTTCGTTGCAGGGCTGACGGTACCGGGTCCGGCATGAACTGCATGCTCTATCGAACCCGCCTGCTGACGAGCTGCGTACGGCAGGGTGGAGCGCGGCCGTTGTCCCCGGATACCGTGCTCCGTACGCTGGTTGGCAACGCGGCCCGCGAGGGCAAGGGAAGGATCGGTTGGCGGTGTTCTACTGGCTGCTCAAACATTTGCTGCTCGGCCCGTTGATGCGGTTGACCTGCCACCCGAAGGTTCAGGGTGCCGAGCATATCCCCGATCGCGGTGGCGCGATTCTGGCCAGCAATCACCTAGCGGTCGCCGACTCGTTCTTCCTGCCGCTAATGATCCGTCGCCGGCTAACGTTCTTAGCCAAACGGGAGTACTTCACCACGCCTGGGGTGCGGGGATGGCTCAAACGGCAGTTCTTCAGCGCCGCCGGCCAGATCCCCATCGACCGCTCCAGCGCGTCGGCCGCGCAGGCCGCGCTGGACACTGGGGTGCGGTTGCTAGCTCAAGGGAAGTTGCTTGGCATCTATCCGGAAGGAACTCGGTCTCCGGACGGCCGGTTGTACAAGGGTAAGACCGGTGTTGCCCGGACGGCGCTGCAGGCCGGCGTCCCGGTGATCCCGGTCGTGATGGTGGGCACCGACAGAGTCAGCCCCCGCGGCACTAAAATGTGGCGTCCGCATCCAGTCGAAATACGATTCGGCGCGCCGCTGGACTTCTCCCGCTACGCGGGTCTGGCCGGTGACCGGTTCGTCGAACGATCCATGGTTGACGAGATCATGTACTCCTTGATGGAGCTGTCCGGACAAGAATACGTCGACAGGTACGCGACGTCGGTGATAGACCGCGAGCCGCCTACGCCGCCGTTGGAACTGAAGGCTTCCTGACAGGCCGCCGAACAGGTGCGGACCACTACGGTGAGGAAGCGGCTTTGCTGGCCAGCGCCTTCCTCGTCGTACATCTGCCGGGCGACGTGCGGTTCGCTGCTGCTCAAGCCCTGGGTGGTACCGCCTGCTCGATGCGCCGGACCACATTGTCGGCGTCGTTGCAGGTGACAACGAGGCGGTCGAAGTGGGCACCCTCGAGGTCCACTACGACAGCGGGGCCGCCTCGGTAGACGGCTGCGAAGTCGACGACTCTTGATCCCCGGCGAGTGCAAAGCGAGATGATTCCTGGGAAGCCGGTGCCGGGCGCCCGGATACCCCGAAGCTCCGACCAGGGCCGGTCGCTGACCCGAGCCGATCTCACTGCGGCCAGGGGGACATGGACGTCACCGCGAAACGCACCCAGCTTCTCCAACGGGGAGAGCCAGACCACCAGCTCGTCCCCGTGCACCCTCAGCTTGGCCACGTCCGGCATCCTCCTCTTATCAGTCCACGCTCCTCTCTCGTCCTCATTTTCAGCAGGTCTGTCAAGCTAACGGCAGACCACAGAATAGAGTACGTCGCGTACCGATAGGCAACCACGCGGTGGCAGCGTCCTCCCCAGCGGCGGGGGTGAGCATTTCGCGGACCACGGCGTATCGACACGACCTACGTCGGTGGACGCTCTGGTCACCTTCAAAAGCGATCGCTCACCCGACAGGTTGTGGGATTATTTCTATTATTCCGGCGGCTTGAGTGGGCTGTCGCGAAATGGCCGATCATGGCAGGTCGTGGGGACGCCGAACAGGATCCACGGGCGGACCCTCCCACCACACGAGGCCAACAAATGATTCGCGGGCAACCCCACGCCGATTTTGCGACAGCCCCTGAGACCACTTGCATCGCCATTTCTCCTCGGCGCCGAGTGTGTAGATATCATGTGCCAGCACTCGTGCCCCGGTATGTCATTGCCATCTACGTGCAGTTCCATCGCGGACCGATACCGCACCACGGCCAGGTGGCCTGCGGTCAGTACGTCGATGCTCGTGGTCGGGACGAGACGCTTGTAGACGAGCTGACCGGAGGTGAGACGCCTGAGAATATTCGGCTTTGCCCCATATGGCGACGGTCGGGACCCTTTCCCTGCCACTATCCACCGACCCCTCGGGCAGGCTGGCGTTGGCGTATATGGTAGGCCGCCACGCCGGTGGGACCAGATCCTGGTCGATCTCTCCGCGCAGCAGTGGGTGTCGTCTGACCCGGCGCCGGGCCAGCGCCGGCAGCGTACGGGACCGCGGCGAGTACCCGCCGCCCGCCCGGTGCCGCGGACAGCGCACCAGACTCGCCCAGTAGCCGCAAGAATGGCCACACCATGTTGTGGCGGCGCCCAGAGCGGTACGCAGCGCGATCTCCGCCGACCGGGAAGCAACCTTCTCTCGATAGCCGCCCACACCGCACCCGGGTCCAGGGCCGCCTTCCGTTCCTCCAGCTAGCGGGCCAACGTCAAGACGAGTGCCGCCAGGAGCGCGGCCCCGAACAGCGGCACGGGGCGACGCGGCAAGAGCGCAGGAGTTCATCTCGCCGACTTCAGTAGCGATTTGAAGTCGGCGACTGGCCCGAGGTGGGTCAGCTTGTCGGGGTTGACGATCGAGCTGATGCTGGTGATCTGACCGCCGGCGACCTCGGCTTCTTGGCGCCGAGCTCGGCAGCCAGCGCCGGCAGCCACTCGGCGACCGGGGCGGGATCATCGTCGACCACGTTGTAGACACCGCGACTGCCGTGCGCGACCGCCGCCGCCACCGTCGCCTCCGCCGCGTCGGCGATGTGGATGAAAGACCCCCGCCACCACCGTCGCCGACCAGCGTGAACTTGCGCCTGCGGATCATCTCGAACGTCTCCCCGCCCGGCGCGATCGATGTGCCTGGCCGTAGAACCCTCCGTAGCGCAGCACGATTCCCTCGGTCCATCGCGCACCCATGACCGCCTCCTCGAGGTGTCGGATCGCCGCCAGGTTCTCGCGCATCTCGCGCGTCGGCGCGGGGTCGAGCGGGTCCTCCTCGCTCTTCACCGGCCCGCCGGTGCGCGCGTACGAAAACGCGCCAAAGCTCTGTGCCACAAACCGCCGCACCCCCACTGCCCGGCTGAGGGCAGGTAGTCCGTGCCCTCGGTCCGC